>JAHHSU010000002.1 GCA_020025035.1 Thomasclavelia sp.
TAATTTAATGCTTATAATTTAATTTTTTTAAGGAAATGATATTTTTCCGTTGACATACTTTTTATTTTAAACATTTTTCTTGTAATATATAAAGTATTCACCATTTAATTCATATGATTCAATAATTATAATTATGTAAAACATTCTAAACAAAAAAAAGTTAAAGATTATTCAACTATTTTCCTATACGTTTAGCTTCTTAATAATCATTAACTTTTTATCATTTTTTAATTTTACTACAATTATCAAATCAGTTTGTTAATTACTTTACTTACTCCATCCTCTAATACATCATCACATATTTCATTGGCTACTTCTTTTAACTGACAAACAGCATTTTTCATTGCAATCCCATGTCCTACAGTTTGAATCATCTCAATATCATTTAATCCATCACCAAATGCATATGTGTTTTCAAGCAAAATCTCTAATTGTTTTGAAACTTCTAAAATTGCTGTTGCTTTTGTAATACCTTTAATATTTATATCAAATGATAATGCATCTTGGTGTTGCCCTATATCAAATAAATCCCCTAGTTCTTGTTGAACTATCATAGCATCTTTAGGATTATTCACAACAATCATTGCCCCATGAACTTCTATTTGATTTATATCAAATTCATCCTTCATAATACTAGACTTCATTTTCCAAACCTTCGCAAAGTTTATTACTCTATTAGACTTTAAATCATTCACATATATATATTGATGCCCACACAAATAAAAATCAAAATGATACTTTTGACAAACTTTGATTAATGTATCGACTTCATGAGGAAGCATTAACTTTTTACTCATACATTTTCCGTTTAACTCAACATATGCCCCATTACATGTAATAAATCCATCAAATGGAAATGACACAATAGAATCTTCTACAAAACATTTAGGTCTTCCAGTTGCAATAAACGCAGGATATTTTTTTTGCAATTTTGTTAACGCTTTTTTATTATTTTCACTAATTGAATACAATCCTCTACTACAATCAATGAGTGTACCATCTATATCAAAAAAAAATAATTTTTTCATATTTACTCCTATCCTTATACCATTCATCTTTTTTATTTTGGATGTTCTTCCAAAGAAAGCATCACTAAACAATCCAACAATTCACTATATTGGATACCACTAGCTTCCCATAATTTTGGATACATACTAATAGCTGTAAATCCTGGCATCGTATTAATTTCATTTAAATAAATTTCATGTGTATCTTTATCTAAAAAGAAATCTACTCTAGCTAATCCATGACCATCTATTGCTTTAAATGCTTTAATTGCAGTAGATCTAATATAATCACTAACTTCTTGACTAATTCTAGCTGGGATTAATGTATCTGAATTCTTATCATTATATTTAGAATCAAAAGTATAATATTCTCCAGCAGGTAATATCTCACCTACTACTGATGCTTTTGGATCATCATTGCCTAGTATTGCACATTCTAGTTCTATACAAGAAATACATTTTTCAACAACAATCTTTGAATCATACAATGAAGCTTCTTGAATTTTTTTCATCAGATCATTTGCATTTAATACCTTGTAACATCCTACTGAAGAACCTGATCTAGATGCTTTTACAAAACATGGATAACCAAGCTGCTCACTAATATATTTTTCTACATCCTTTGTCTCACTAACATCCTCATTAATCACAACAAAAGTTCCATCATTTCTTTTTTTAACATATACTGAATCTACTTGTTTAATCCCTGCACAATTTAACACTTTTTTTGTATATATCTTATCCATTGCTATAGATGAATCTAATACTTTACATCCAACATATGGAATTTTCGTTAATTCAAACAAACCTTGAATCGTTCCATCTTCTCCATATAATCCATGTAATACAGGAAAAGCAACATCAAACGATTGAATAAAGTCATATACATTCAAAATCTTTTTACTTTTCTCTAGCCAAGAATCACTTACAAAATCACTTACACTCCCATCTAGTTCATTCCAATTTCCTAACTTGTCAATTCCAACACATGTAACATCATATCGGTTTCTATCTAATTGTTGGTAAACATATGTCGCAGACATTCTTGAAATAACATGTTCAGTTGACTGTCCACCAAGCAATAATAATAATTTTATCTTTTTCATATTCATATTCCTTTCACTATAGTATATATTATATCATTTCGCTCTAAAAATTCACCTAAATATTTCAACTAATTTTTATCATTGAATTGTAAAATAAAAGTGAAATTATTAATAAACTTCAAATTAGTTCATAGATGCCTTATTTTATTGTTACATACAATTTATAAATGATTTTATAAAAAATATATCATTTTTCCTAGTTATTGAACACCCTAAACATATTCATAATAGAATAGAATATATTTTATTTAAAAGGTAATTTAACATCTTATAGACAATCAAAAAGATGCTTTTCTACTATATTAGAATGAAAGCTTGATTTTGGTATTGAATAATTACAATGTTCAACAATAGAGTTTACTTCTTTTAAATATTGTACTCTATGATTAAGTTGTGTATAATTTATTTTAGAAAGCAAGAGGTGAAACTATGAATTATTTATTTTACCGTTTAGTCATGTATATCAATACATCATCCAAAGATAACATAGACTATACCATTGCAAATTTTATCCTAAACAATATCGCAAAAATTGCAGATATGAATATTGTTGTATTTGCAAAAAAATGTCATGTATCTCCTGCATCTATCAGTCGTTTTTGTCGAGTACTTGGCTTTGATGATTATGCCCATTTAAAAATAGAATGTGCAAAATTTACCACATCTAAACTATCTGAATATGTCAATAATTCTATGATTCAATGTCCTGAAAAAGAAATTCGTAATCATCTTACTACTACAGCACATCGACTTTTAGAACAAATTGATTTAATTGATTTAGATGCAATGGACAACCTTATTAAAGCCATTCAACAATCTAATACAACTAGTTTTTTTGGATCACACTTTTCTCATAGTGTTGCTCAATTACTCCAAACTGCATTACTTACAACAGGAAAATTTTCTAATGCTAAAATTGATTTAGACCAACAAATAAAATTAGCACAATCATTAACTAAAGATGATTTAGTCATTGTACTTTCTGTAAGAGGTGCATATTTAACAAGTAACCCTAGACTACAAAGAGCTATCAAAAATTCTCATGCTAAAACATTTTTAATCACAGCAAATCATGACCAAAGTCTAACTAAACAATATGATCATGTATTATATATTTCTTCGACAGACGAATTAGATTTAGGTCGACATATGTTATTATCTTATTGTGAAATACTAGCTACTAAATATGTATCTCAATATAATAAAGCATAAAAAACACGCTTTAGTAAGAAATGTTACCATTAGCGTGTTTTTTATATATCTCTAATAATCCTATTAATGTAAGATTTTCATCATAAAAATCAATTGTGTCTATTTCCCTTGCAATAATACGTCCTAATCCTCCTGTAGCAATTACTCTTATATTTTCACCAATTTCTTCCTTCATTTGTTTAATGATATATTCACTCAATCCAATATAACCATATACAACACCTGCTTGCATACTTGTAATTGTATTAGTTGCTAAAATAGAGTTTGGTTTTTCTAATTCGATATCTGGTAATTGTGCTGCACATGACGAAAGTGCATTAGAACATATTTCTAATCCAGGCGCAGTTACACCATATAAAAATTCACCTTTTTCATTAATATAATCAAATGTTGTAGCAGTTCCAAAATCAACTACTAATATAGGTCCACCATATTGTAAATACGCTCCAATAGCATCTACTATGCGATCCACTCCAACTAAATGAGGTTCCTCTGTTTTAATTGTTATCTCTGTAATCATTTCATTTTTTACTACTATTGGGTCTACTAATAAATACTGTCTACATGCTTGTTCTAACAATGGAGTTACATATGGAACTACACTAGAAATAATCATTCCTTGAACATCTTGTGGTAAAATGCATAGCATATCTAATATTTCTAAAAATACTTTACCATATTCACCACTTGTTCTTTTTTTAGTTGTAGCTAATCGATGTTCTTTGATCATTTTTCCATCGTGTACAACGAATAATGTAATATTAGTATTTCCTACATCTATTGCAAATAACACCTGTCTCTCTCCTTTTTTACTAGAATATCATTTTCTAATACTAAGACAACTTCTAATAACTTTATATATTTATCATAATTAAAAAAGACTATTTATTTCATATTAAAATCAATAGTCTTTTTGCATGTTTTGTATTATTTAATTGCTGCTTTTGCTTTTTCTACAATTTCACTGAATGCTTTTGGATCGCAAATTGCGATTTCTGATAACATTTTTCTGTTAATTTCAATACCAGCTAATTTTAATCCATACATTAATTTTGAATATGAAATGTTATTCATTCTTGCTGCTGCATTAATACGAGCAATCCATAATTTTCTCATTTCACGTTTTAAATTTCTTCTATCTCTATATGCATATGCTAATGAATGCATTACTTGTTCGTTAGCTGTTTTATAAAGAGTATGTTTAGAACCATAGTAACCTTTAGCTAATTTTAATATTTTCTTTCTTCTTCGTCTAGTAGTATATCCACCTTTTACTCTTGCCATTTTTGCGACCTCCTATATCCTATATAATATTAACCTTGAATTCTTGATTTAATTCTTTTGTAATCACTTTTAGAAACAAGTGTTGATTTAGATAATTGTTTCTTTTGTTTGTGAGTTTTATTATGAGCTAAGTGAGATACATAACCATGACTACGTTTTAATTTCCCACTACCTGTCACTTTAATACGTTTTTTTAATCCACTGTGTGATTTCATTTTTGGCATTGTTGAATCCTCCTAATTCTATTTTTTCTTTGGTGCTAATATTGCGGTTAATGTTCTACCTTCAAGCTTAGCGGGTTTTTCAATTTGACAAACCTCTTGACACTCTGCAATAAAATCATTAAGTATTTTTTCACCGATATCAACATGAGCTAATTGACGTCCTCTAAATCTCACTGCCACTTTTACTTTATCACCATTTTCTAGCCACTTTAATGAACGTTTTAATTTTGTATTAAAATCATGTACGTCAATTGTTGGTGAAAGTTGTGTTTCTTTTAAAGTAACGATTTTTTGATTTTTTTTCATTTCTTTTAGTTTCTTTTGTTGTTCAAAACGGTGTTTACCATAATCCATAATGCGACAAACCGCTGGTTGTGCCTTTGGCGAAACACATACTAAATCTAACGAAGCATCATCTGCAATTTTTAAGGCTTCATTACGTGTCTTAACTCCTAATTGATCTCCATTTTGATCAATTACTAAAACTTCCTTAAAATGAATTTTTTCATTAACTAACTCATCTGGTGCGATGTTGTTATACTTATTGCTAATAAAAGCCACCTCCACTATATAGTTTAAAATAATAAAAAGTGCGTATATGCGCACCTACATTGACATTAAGATAACTTTATCTTAGTGACATTTGCCTAAAGCTTTTGCAATCAGGCGAGAAGCAGGTACTTCTTCTTTCCACTACTTTTTACATCCTTAGTATACCAATCATTGCTAGCTCTGTCAATGAATTCATCTAATGCAATGACTTTTTTTTGTAGAAATTATAAAATTCTTAGAGAATTAATGAAAGAAATAAATTTTTATGCTATAATTTTAATATCAAAAGTTGAGGTGTAAATATGCATAGTATAATAAATCGTTTTAAAATCACTACCAAAAGTAGCATACTCATTATAGTAGCATGTCTTTTTATTGTTTTTCTTATATACATATTATATCGTTCTATTCGATTAAACAAATACAAAAAACAATTGATTGAATTAGGTGAAAAAATTAACTCTATTAAAAGTCTACCAATCAAATATAGATTAGGACGTGTTAAAAAGATTAGTATCAACGATTCAACTATAGATGAGTCTTATCAACATTTTATCCAAAAAGTAGATGAACTAGATGAATTTTATCAAAATCAAATTGCAACAAATCTTAATATTGTAGAAGAAAAAGTATATTTAAAACGTATTCGAAAATTAAAGTCTAAAATTAAGCAATTGTATATTGATGTAAACAATTATGAACAACTTGCTAAAAAATTACTTCATGATATTGAAATTATTACAGAAGTAGAAAATATTCAACGTATGGAAATCGTTAAAATAAAAGAAACCTACAGACAAACTTGTCAACAATATGAACTAGTAAAATATAAAATTGATGAATTTGTTCCATTAGTTGGTAAAAATATCCATGATTTAGAAATCCAATTTTCAAATCTTGAAAAATTAATGAATCAACAAATGTATGCAGAAGCAAAAACAGAAAGTGATCATTTAAAACAATTAGTCAACAATATGAATGCATGCGTTCGAGATTTACCTACCTATATTTCTATTGTAAGAAATTATATTCCAAATCACATTGACAAGCTTTATCAAAAAATAAATGAAATGAATCAACATGGCTTTTGTTTAGAAAGACTAAACATTGATGTACGCTATCAAGAAATTACAACTCAATTACCTATTATTATTGAAAATATTCAATCATTACATATTGAGACTGTAGGAAAAGACATTGAAGAAGTTACTAAAAACATTGATAGTATAAAGCAAGATTTAGAACACGAAGAAAATGCACATCAAGAATATCTTGCTATTTGGAAAGGGATTTTTCATAAAATCAATGAAATTCATGAAGATTATAAATATGCATTAACTGAATACCGCAAACTAAACGAACGTTATAAATTAAACGATAAGTTATTAGATGTTTCTAATTCTTATCCAACTCTTGAACAGATTTTAGAAGAAACTAAAGAGTTAGAAAACTTAATACAGACTAATGATTTTTCTTATTCTACAATGGTTGAAAAATTAAAACAATTACTTCAAAAAGCAGAAAGTTATGAAAGTAACTTACGTTACTTTTTTGTAGCACGTGATGAATTATATCTTACTGAACAAAGAGCTGTAGATGAACTAGATAGTATCAATATTGTATTATTAGAAATTAAATCTGAAATTAAAAACATGAATTTACCAAGTATATCAAAAGAATACAAAAGATATATATCAGAAGCATATGATCGATCTAATCGTATTCAATTACTACGAAATGAGTTACCAATTGATTTAGAAAGATTAACTGCTCAGGCTGACGAAGCACGTGATATTATTTATCAATTATATGAAAATATACACAATTTAATTACTACTGCAAAAATGGTAGAAGAAACAATTATCTATGGAAATAGATATCGATCTTCATTTTTAGAAGTCAATACTGAACTTACAAAAGCAGAAATTTTATATCGAAATGGAGACTATTCAGAAGCATTAAAAATAGCAGTAGCAATTGTAGAAAAAATACAACCTGGATTTAATCAACAATTACTAGATAAAAAAAATAAATTTTTATAAAATGCACTTTGATATAGTGCATTTTTTAAACCAATCACTATTTATTGCATATACTATCATAAAAGGAGATGGTTGAATGATATATTTAGACTATACTGCTACTACTCCATTAAATAAGGAAGTACTAGCAACTTATTCTAAGTTACTCAACGACAAATTCGCAAATCCTGATTCTATCCATCAACTAGGACTAGAAACAGAAATGTTAATGAATCAATCAAGAGAAAAAATTGCAAGTATGTTACGTGTTAAATATGATGAAATTATATTTACAAGTGGAGCAAGTGAATCCAATAATACTGCAATTAAAGGAATTGCTTTTGCTTATCAAAATCGTGGAAAACATATTATTACTACAACATGTGAACATTCTTCAGTTAGTGATACATGTAAACAACTAGAAACTATGTTTGGATATGAAATTACCTATATTCAGGTAAATAAGCATGGACAATTAGATCTAGAACAACTCCAAAATTCAATTCGTAAAGATACCATACTTGTTTCTTTAATGCATATTAATAATGAAGTTGGTTTTATTAATCCTATTGATAAAGTAATTCAAATCGTTAAAGAGAAAAATCCACTTGTTAAAATTCACGTAGATATGGTTCAATCATTTGGAAAAGTTCCAATCGATTTAAAACAAATTGACTTAGCAAGTTTTTCAGCACATAAAATTTATGGATTAAAAGGAAGTGGACTTTTATATAAAAAAAGTGATTGCAAGTTACTTCCATTAATCAATGGCGGTCAACAAGAATTTCATCTAAGAGCTGGAACAAGTAACGTCTTTGCTAATATTGTTTTGGCTAAAACAATACGTTTAGCCCTAACTAATATTGAACAAAAATTAAATCATGTGTTAGAATTAAATCAATTCCTACGAAGTGAACTAGAAAAAATAGAAGGAGTAGTCATTAACACTCCTCTTCAAAATGGTTCTCCATATATTTTAAATGTGTCATTTATTGGTTACAAACCTGAAGTATTTGTACACGAACTAGAAACTTATGATATCTATGTATCTACACGTTCTGCTTGTTCAACAAAATCTACAAATATGGCTAAAACACTACAAATGATGAATGTTCCTAAACCAATAGGAATTAGCGCAATTCGTATTAGTTTATCACACCTTACTTCTAAACAGGATATAAAAATACTAATTGATGCAATTTATAAAACAATGAAAAAATTAAAGAAACAGAGGTAATACAATGAAATATGATCATCTATTAGTTCGATTTGGTGAACTAACAACAAAAGGAAAAAATCGAAAACTATTTATTCAACAACTAGTAAAAAATGTAAAAGTATCATTATCATCATTTAAAGGATTAGAATATCAAAAAACATATGATCGATTATACATCATTTTAAATGACGAACCACAAGAACAAGTAATTGAAAATTTAAAAAATGTTTTTGGAATTCATTCCTTCTCTTTAGCAATCAAAGTTCCTACTAACCTAGAATCCATTAAAGAGGCTAGTCAATATATTATTGAACATCATGAAGGAAATACATTTAAAATTGATACCAAACGAAATGATAAAGATTTCCCATTGCATTCTCAAGAAATCAATAGAGTTATTGCAGGGCATTTATTTCATCACTGCAATAAGCCACTAAAAGTAGATGTACACCATCCTGAAATTCTTATTAAAATTGAGTTACGTAAAGAATTTAGTTATATCATGAATGATGTTGTAAAAGGAGCAGGTGGATATCCTGTAGGAATTGGATCTAAAGCACTATTAATGCTTTCAGGTGGAATTGATTCTCCAGTGGCTGGATATCTTACCTTAAAACGAGGAGTCAATATTGAATGTATTCATTTTGCTTCTCCCCCTTATACTAGTGAAAGAGCAAAAGAAAAAGTCATTCAATTAGTTAGACAACTCACTAAATATACCCCTACTATTCGATTACACATTGTTCCTTTTACTAACCTACAACTTAAAATATACGAACATTGTGATCCTTCTTATACAATGACTTGCATGAGAAGAATGATGTATCGTATTGCTCAAGAAATAGCAAAACAAAATCATTGTCTAGCATTAGCTAGCGGAGAAAGTATCGGACAAGTAGCTTCTCAAACATTAGAAAGTATGAATGTCATTAATGAAGTAACCAATATGCCAATGATTAGACCAGTAGTATGCCTTGACAAACTAGAAATCATTGATATTGCTAAAAAAATAAATACTTATGATATCTCTATTGAACCATATGAAGATTGTTGTACAATTTTTACTCCTAGACAACCTGCAACCAAACCACGTTTACATCGTGTTAAAGAGTATGAAGAACGTTTTGATTTTAACACAATGATTAAAGATTGTGTTGAACATACTCAAACCATTACAATTACTGCATCAGATCCTCGTGAGCATGAAGATTTATTCTAAAAAGTGATTTAAATAAAAAATCACTTTTTTTATTTTTAAAGTATATATTTTTTAAATAGAGACAAAATAATCATGTAAGGACGGTGAAACAAATGAAACAAGCTAAAAATTCAAGAAATTTAACTACCCCAGAATCTAAACAGTCAGTAGACCAAATGAAATACGAGATTGCAAATGAATTTGGTGTCAGTTTAGGTGCTGAGGCAACTGCAAGAGAAAATGGTTCAGTAGGTGGAGAAATTACGAAACGTTTGGTAAAAAAAGGCCAAGAAAAATAAAGTGAACCTAAAAAGGTTATAGTTTAAAAAACTATAACTTTTTTTATTGTAAAAATAAAAAGATTGCTACATAATAGAATTACAAGATAGGAGGGAAAACATATGGATACATTTTGGGATACAATACAAAAATATGACAACATATTGATTTATCGACACATTCAACCAGACTTTGATGCTTTAGGATCACAATATGGACTAGCGAGTATGATTCAACAATTATATCCATCTAAAAAAGTATATCTTAAAGGAGAAAAAAATCATGATTTATTTCAAAAAATGAATATCCAATATCATGACGATTTACCACAAGATATGCATAACTCTTTAGCAATTGTTTTAGACACAGCAAACCACGAAAGAATTGATTCACAAGATTATAAACAATGTGATTATATTTTAAAAGTTGATCATCATATCATTGTTGATTCTTTTGGAGATACAAACATAGAATGTCCAAATAAATCATCTACTTCTCAAATAATTGCAGAATTATATATGAATCATCATTTAACTAAACTAAATAAAGATGCAGCTACTTTATTATATTATGGAATGATTGCAGATTCTAATCGTTTTTTATATCGAAATACTGATGCTTCTACAATGCAAGCTGCAAGCTATTTATTAGAATGTGGCATTGATATCGATAAAATCTATCAAAATCTTTATACAAAATCAGAAAAGGATTTACAAATTCATCGATACATACTTAATCATTATCAGCGTACTAAACAAGGTGTAGCTTATTATATTTTAACAACGAATGATCTTAATACTTTAAATATAAGTCGTTCTAAAGGATCAGATTTTGTAAATATTCTTGCTAATATTGAAGAATATCCTATATGGCTTGCTGTTACACAAAATGATGAAAATAATACTTGGAGAGTCAGTATTCGAAGCCGTAATATTGCCATCAATGAAATTGCCACTAAATATCATGGTGGTGGCCACCAACTAGCTGCTGGAGCAACACTGTCTAATATCCAACAACTTGATTCCTTATTAAAGGATTTAGACAATCTTATACAAGAGTATCATTTATGATACTCCTTATTTAGATACATAAAAAAGGAGAAAATAACTATGGAAATTAAAATACTAGTTGTTGATGATGAAGAACATATACGAAAACTCATTCAATTTTATCTCAACAAATTTGGTTTTGAAACAATTGAAGCAAATAATGGTCAAATGGCATTAGATATCATAGAAAACAAACATATTGATCTAATTGTTGTTGATATTATGATGCCTATAATGGATGGCTACGAATTTGTATCTCAAGTAAAAAAAATACGCGATATTCCTACCATCATGTTAACAGCAAAAGATTCTCCTATTGATAAATTAAAAGGATTTGATCTTGGGATTGATGATTATGTAGTTAAACCATTTCACGGAGAAGTTTTAGTTGCCCGTATAAAATCTATTCTTAAACGATACAATATAAATGCTAATCATATAATCACTATCCAAAATACTATTTTAGATGGTAAAAACTATCTCATACAATATAATGATGAAGTCATCCATTTACCACTAAAGCAATTTGAAATTGTATTTGAAATGGCAAAAGAACCTAATCATATCTTTTCAAGAGAAACACTGATTGAACGTATTTGGGGAATGGATTATGATGGATTTGATCGAACTGTAGATGTTCATATTAAACGTATTAGAGAAAATCTTCGACATATAGAAGACTTTCAAATTATAACTGTTAGAGGATTAGGCTATAAATTAGAATTAAAAGGAAAAGAAAAATGAAAACAATTTACAGAAAAATTATTTTTGGATTTATATTAAGTATTATGATTGGTTTTTCTTTTACAAGCTATTTTTTAATACAAAATAATAGTGAAGAGTTATCTCAATTTACAGAAGCAGAGTTATATGACTCCTTAAAACTAATTACTAAACAAATCCAAAATAGCAATCAAGACACACTAACTAACGTTCTTACAGACATTTATGAATCACTTAACGTAAATATTTGCTTATATTATGACAATCAACAACAATACACAATAGGTAATTTTTATCATAATCAAAAATTAGATAATGCAATGAATGATCTTTTTTACCAATACGTTAACAAAATTAACATACGTGATTTTCATTATCAAACAATTGGATGCAAGATTGACTTAGAAAACCATCATGATGTATACTTATTCATTCAAAAAAACATCTATAAACAAGATGCTCTGATTACAAAAATTGTAATCACTACAGTATTATTTGTCTTTTTAATAGGTGGAATAATTTTTTTAATGATTGCAGATGTCATTGTAAAACCAATTGAAAAACTTACTAAAGCAACCAATGAACTAGCAAATGGTAATTACGATACTGTAGTAGTTACTAATGGAAAAGATGAAATATCAAAATTAAGTCAAAGTTTTAATTATATGATTCAATGTCTTGCAAAAAATGAGCAATTAAGACAACAATTTATTTCAGATGTATCTCATGAGTTTCAAACACCACTAACTTCGATTCAAGGTTTTGCTACTATTTTAAAAGAAGAAAATCTTACTCAAGAACAATACCAAGAATATGCCAATATTATTTTAAATGAAAGTGAACGTCTTTCTAAACTTAGTAAAAATATGTTACAACTTACAATGATGGATCAAGAGAATTTATTAGAAACAAGCTATTATTCTTTAACTACACAATTAACACGCGTCATTGCAACATTACAAGAATCTGCTAAGTATAAAAATATTCTAGTAGTATCAAATTTCCCAAAAAAAGATATTCAAATATATGCTGATGAAAACAAATTAGAACAAGTATGGATTAATGTAATAGGGAATGCTATCAAATATACCAATCCTAATGGTAAAGTAACTATTGTACTAACTAAAAACACAAAAAACATTGAAATTTCTATTCAAGATACAGGAATTGGAATTGCTAAAGAAAACTTACCACATATCTTTGAAAGATTTTATAGAGAAGATAAATCAAGAAGTATTGGTGGAAACGGACTTGGTCTATCTATTGTAAAACGTATCGTAAATTTGCACCATGGAAATATTCATGTAAATTCTACCATTCAAGTAGGTTCTATTTTTACCATCACTTTGCCTATTCAACCAAATAAAGTTAATCATTAACATTAATACTTATTTGAAGTATAAACGTTATAATATGGACGATATAAAGAATACCCTTTATTCAATTTGATTTTAGAATAGGTAACATATCGGTTACGTAAATACAATAAACGATAATACATATCTTGATAATGAAGCAAATATTTTACTTGTTGAATAACTAAATATACAAATACAATAAAACTTTCAATTTCCATATAAAAATAGATTAGTAAACTTAAACAAATGATAGAAACTATTCCAGCAATCAGTAACGTCAATTTATAAGGAAATAGATAAGAGAGTATTGCCGTAAATATTTTATTACCGTCTAAAGGATAAATAGGTAAACAATTAAACAAGAACATCAATTGATTAATTAAACTAGCATAATGATATAAGTCATGACCTAAATAATAAGGGCCTATCCATTTTAAAAATGCTCCTATTACAATATGACTTAAAGGACCCATACTACTTACCAACATTTCTTTTAATACATGATAGTTTCCATAGTCAATGATTTCTAAAAATGCACCAAAAGGAAGTAATGTGATACCTCCTATTGTAAATCTAAAAAAATATGCCATCAATAGATGACACATTTCATGAATTAATACTATCAAAAATATGGCAATGTAATACTTTAAAACGCCACAATACCAAGCTAATCCTAAATACAAAAAAGTTGTAATGTGTACTTTAAATATATTGTTTTGCCTCTTCATAACTAATTTCTTTTCCTCCATATTCAAATATAATCATGATATTTTCATCATAGGAACCAATCGTTTCATTCATTTTGACATAATCATACAACTCCATATCTAAATGACTAATTTTCCCGTAAGTAATTTTTACACCACTAATTCCTTGAATAGTAAGATAGTTTCCTAATATATCTTGATTACCTATATAAACAACTGTTCCTTCATCTAATGTTTTTACTTCATTTGAATTTGATTTATACAAATTTTTTTCAATATGTTGATAATCGACTCTTTCTACTACTGGAATATCAAATGATTCCAACTTTAAAAATGGCATAAGCCACTTAGTAAAGGTTTGTTTAAATTGTTCCATCTCTATATTTTGGAAAAGAAATTGTTTCAACATTGTATGATTAGGATGAATTTTAAAATAAGTCATTGTAGAAATTCCAATGACCATGGCTACCATGATTTTAATTGTTAGATTATAAAACTTTTTAAAATGTCTGTCATTTAAAACGTGTTTTTTTCTTTGTTTCATTCTTCTTTTGATGTACTCTACTTCATTCATTGATGATCCCTCCTTATTCTACTATATGTTAGATTTAAAAAATCTTTCATCCTAAAATACATTGATGAGTACTTAAAATATATAAGTTAAAATATCATTGTAAATTTGCATTAAAAGTTATAAATGAAACATCAAAAGAATAAAATAATACTTGTATACTAATTAAATTGAACAAGGTAATAAAAAATGGTATAGATATAAAAATAACATAACATGTTATTCTAATTCTATACCATTGTTTTAATTATTTAATTTGTCTACTTAACAAGGGATATATCACAAAACAATTTTGTTATAAAATTGACTTATATCATAAATAAATCTGCTTTAATAATGCTATATGTTATGTGTCATTGATTGATATTTGTTGATTATATACAACATATATATGTGCAAAATGACCATTTCAAAATATATAATATACATAAAGTAAATAAAAATCATAAGAGTATATAATCCCTTATGATTTTTTATTCCTAAAATAACAACTACAACACTCTACTTATTCATTAAGATAAACATATCTATATAATAATTACTTATAAATAGACTTATGAAATTGAAGTATTAAAATTTAATAGTCGTTGAATAATCCCTTGTTTTTTAGGAACAACAAATGGTACACTTTTTCCTTCCATTCGCTCTACAATATTAGTAAAACACTGAGAAATAATACTTTGCTTATTTGTAAAAATAGGTACACCTTTATTATTAGCTTCAATCATTAAATGATCTTCATACACAATTCCTAAAACTGGCAACGATAAAATGTCTATTGCATCATCTATCGTTAAACATCTTTGACTAGAAATGTCTTCATTATTCACTTTATTAATAATCATTGAAATATGATGAATACCTTCTTTCATTAATAACCCTACTACTCTATCTGCATCACGTAAAGAAGCAATATCTAAATTTACTACTACAATAGCTTCTTTAACAAGAGAAATAGCATAAGAAAATCCTTTTTCAACACCAGCAGGACTATCAATAATAATATAATCATATTTTAATTTAATAATATTAATTAAATTTTTTAAATGTTCAACATCCATTTCTTTAAATTGTAATGATTTACATGCAGGAAGTAAAGATAGGTTTGAATAGCGCTTGTCTTTAATTAATGCTTGTTCTACACTACAATTTCCATCAACAATATCTTGCATATCATAAATTGTCCTATTTTCTAATCCTAACATGACATCTAAGTTTTTTAATCCAAAATCTGCATCTATTAAACAAACATGATAACCTTTATCACATAATGAATACGCCAAATTAACACTGACACTACTTTTTCCTACGCCACCTTTTCCTGAGGTAACTACAATTGTTTTTGCCATATTCAATCCCCCTTTTTCATTATGAACTTATGTATCCTTGTTTTTTAGTCTTAATATGACCATCTTTATAATAAAATAAAGATAGAGAAGAAATTGTCACATTTTGAACGTATTGATGAAAAATCCCTATATTTGCATCAACACATTGACTCACATTAATAAAACAATCTTGATTTAAACCTATTAGTGTTCCTTGTACCTTGCCAACTATATATAAATCATGGGTTGTTTTAATTATTGCTCCTTTATGTACATTACCAATAATAAGTACATCCTCACTAAATTCTAATAACTCACCGCCATATATATTTGCTTCTATTAACTTCATTTTAGATTTTTTATTTTCTGATTTGATTCCCCCAAATAATACCTTTTTAGCTTCATTTAATACTACAAATAGCTTTTTTAAATGTTTTTCAGTCATTGTTCTCCCTTTAAAATCAAAAAAAGCCTTTGGATAATACCCATTCTTTGCCTCAGGTAATTTATCTAAAATGCTTTTCAAATCATTCATTACCATACTATATGGTAAATCTGGTTGTAATTCAAAACACAAATAATCATTAATCCCCTTCATTCTTACATTCATACACTATTTCTCCTCAAACATATATTTAAATTTTTTATGAAAATAATATACACCTACAAACAATATTGAATTAAATAGTAAGGTTGGAAGCAAACGTAACGTCATGAATTGTACTACTCCTAACCTTGTTGTGTATGTTATAATCATCAAAAAATATATCACAATTTCTTGAAAAAATATTGTCGAAATAGTAAAGACATACGTTTCGATAAACATATGTGAAGATTCTTTAATATATATTCTACTAAAATAAGCAACAATACTATATATTAAGACATAAATCAACAAAGAATCTGCATATATTAGCGAATAATAAAAACCACAAAATAAAGCAAACAAAAAACTATCTTTAGCTTTTACTTGACTATTTAAAAGAACAAACATCATTAACCCTACTTTAGGAGTAATAATAATACTATTTTTCATAAAGTTATAGGGCAAATAATAAGTTAATGTACTATCAATACAAAAGCATACCGCAATCGTAATTAATCTTAGTGTAGATTTTTTCATTATCTATTCCCCTTTTTCTAACACCATTACATATTTTAAATCATCAAATGTTGCGGCTGGCTTAACATATACCTGAGGTGATATTCTATCAGGTGGTACTACAATATCACTCACTGTTCCCACAATAATTCCTCTAGGAGATAATCCACCTGTTCCAGAAGTATAGACTTCACTTTCTAAATCTATTGGATCATCATCTAACATATCTACTACAAAACATTGCTTCTCTACATCAAAGTGAGTGAGAACTCCATATGCATATTCATCAGACCCTTGTTTTTTTATCATAATTGGTACTTGAGCCATATTATTTTCTGAGGTAAGTAAAGTAACAACAGAACTAAACTCACTAACACTAGAGATTTTTCCAATCATTCCTTTTGTAGTAATAACAGTCATACCTTCCTTAATTCCTTGGTTTCCTCCAACATTAATTAAAATTTGACTATTCCATGATTCAATATCTCTACTAGTAATAATTGCTTTTTTTGCCTTATACTCTACTGGTATACTAGTAAATTCAGTTAATCCTTTTAAATCATTAATTTCATCTTTCAACACATCATTTTGTGATTTAATAATCATATAATCATTTAAAGCAGATTTAAGCACCTTATTTTCATTATATACTTCTCTTACATGATGTAACTCATCTCCAATATTTCGAAAAAACTGAATAGGACATTTTACTACATAATATTCGATTGTTTGAAACGTTTCATTAAATATACTTTCGATTTTAGTTTCTTTTCGATTTAATATAAGACTAAAAAAAGACAAAAGTAACGTTATAATAACAATTGACACCATTATTTTTTTCTTTAAAAGATTACTTTTTCTGTTCATTTCTAATTCCTCATTTCTACAAGTTATCTCCTATGGATGTATCTATCAATGAATATTATACATTACTTTATTGATTATAACACTTTTTTATTATTTTTTTTGCTCCAAATTGTAAGAAAAAAGCATGTAATTGATAGTGTTATAACTGGTATAAGACAAAATAAAAAAGAGAAAGAGTCCTATATTATTGAAATAAGTAAAATCAAATACGAAAGGGCACCTCTCTATGGGTACTATTATAATACATAAATAAAGATATTAACCATATACTTTTGAATGTGACTATTAACTATAATTGAAGTATGTTTATACTATATTTTCAATTTTTTAAATCATCACACACCTATTTATAAGTTCAAATTTATTTAGTTATCTTGATATTTTTTTGAATTATTTTGTAATGCATAATACACACATTCAGGTACTAAATCTTTTACACTTGGATGATGATGCATAGCAATTTCTTTAACCATAGAAGATGAAATAAAAGATTGTTGAGGTTTTGTCATTAAAAAAACCATTTCAATCTCTTCATCAAGAAATTGATTAGAAAATGCTAATTGTAATTCATATTCAAAATCAGTTGTTGCACGCAAACCTCTAACTAAGACGTTTGCCCCTACTTGTTTTGCATACTCTACAGCTAATAGCTCACTTTTATCTATCACTACATTTTCATATTCTGTTGTAGATTGCTTTAATAAGTTAATTCTTTCTTCTAATGTAAACATTTTTTGTTTATGTACATTTTCAAAAATTGTTACATATAATTCGTCAAACATTTTACTTGCACGTTCAATAATATCTAAATGTCCATTTGTTACAGGGTCGAATGTTCCAGCATAAACTGCTATTTTTTTTCTATTTTCCATTTTTTACCCTCCATACTCATAAATGTGTAATGCTGTAATCCCATAGGTTACTGATTTTATTTTATACAATTTTTCATAATGATCTTCTAATATCTCATCCTTTAAATCCTCACATACTACAATACAATGGTGATTTAATTGATAATTTTTTTGTAATTGTATTAAGATACTAGGGATTATATTTTTTCCATATGGTGGATCTAAAAAAACTAGATCAAACTTATCATGAATAGTTTGTAATGCTTTTTGATAATCACATTTTAAAATATGGATTTCTTCATTCATATTTAATAATTTTACATTTTCCTGAATAGTCTTATACGCCATATAATTACAATCTACGCTATAAAGTTTCATTATTCCCCGGGAAATTGCCTCAATACCTAGACTTCCTGATCCACCAAACAAATCCAAACAAACTCCACCTTGAAAATAAGGTCCAATAATATTAAACAAATTTTCCTTATTTTTATCCGTTGTAGGACGTGTATTATTTGAAGGAACTGCTTTTAATTTTCGACTTTTATATTTTCCTGCTATAACTCTCATTTGTTTATCCTCTGTTGTAAATGATATCCAGACAAATCTAAATCCTCGCTAATATGGCCAAAAACAATTGTAGTAATCTCTTGTAATAAATGATTCAATTGATGATAACTTTGATAGTACTCTACAATTTCTTTTGTCTGTGTCATCTTTTCTTTTATTTGTCTTAATTGATTTTTAATAGATGAAATATCCTGAAATTGTTCGTATTCTTTCATATCATAATACTCATGTATAATTTGTTGATAATCATCTAATATTGGTTTTACCTTATCTAGTTGTTTTTCTTTTTCTTTATAATCTTTATAATACTCATGTGATTGAATGAGTTTAATTAATTCATCCATTTGTTTTTCCATCTTCTCACCTACATCATCATTTCTACCATTTGTATTAATAAACTCATTCTATCTATTTTATCCCCAATGGTTAATTTATTTTCTACTTTGTATTCATTAATGAAATCCTTCATCATGTAAGGATGTCGATAAAGTAATTTATACCATTTAGGATGCATCCTAATATACTGTAGATAATTAGCATTATTCATTATTTCATTAAACAATGCATGTCTCATGAGTTATCTCCTTTATAAAAGGATGTTTTATCTGAATCTGATTTTTCACTTAATCCTATTACTACATTCAACAATTTAGAAATCCCATCTAAACTTCGACTTAATGCATCTAAATCAAGATTTTTTATAATTAACATTATTTTTTGTAAATCTAATCCTTCACTTAAATTTTTATGATTTTTATATCCTTTAAATACAACATCGTCTTTACCATACAAAGTATAAATTTCGTATAATTGCTGCCATGTATATCGACCATTTAACACTTCATTTCGAATATCTGGTATTGTTTTTATAAAACTTTTAAATTCATCTAAATTAGCCATTTTATCACCTAATCTATCATATGCAAAAAACTAGATTATGTGTTATTACTTTTGTTATCTTTTGAAATTAATGATTGTGCTATCCCTATAGCTATAAAGGCACATAATGTACTAGATCCTCCCGAAGAAACTAATAGCAAAGGTACACCTGTCATAGGAATTAATCCAGAAACTCCTCCTAAATTAATAAAAAGATGTAAAAAGAAATAAGAAGATATTCCTAATAAGACAATAGATGTTTTAGGATCTTTTGTTTTTTTAGCGTAATGAATTAATCGAAAAATAATACAAGCATACGGAATAATAATCATTCCTAAACCTAATAATCCAAATTCTTCTAAAATGACACTAGTAATAAAATCGTTATGCACCTCAGGAACATACCCAAATTTTTGAACTGAATTACCTAATCCTGCCCCAAAGATACCACCATTTGTAATTGCAATTAATGCATTTGCAACTTGTTGAGAAGTTCCAGTAGGATCAGACAAAGGATCTAACCATGTAATAAATCTTCCTTTCATATATCCTTTAACAATAAAATTATAAGTAAGAGGAAGTGTTACTAGCACTACGCCACCAACAAATACAATTATCCTTTGAATATTAGCATATATTTTTTCTTTTGCTCCAAAAAAACATGCTACACTAATCATTAATGTAATGATTGCTGTTCCCATATCTTTTTGAACAAATGCTACAATACCAACTAATCCTATGACTACTAGAGCTGGTAGATAAATACAATTTTGGTTTCTTATTTTGTATGCTTGCTCTTGTTGAAATCTAGAATGATAATAACTTAATGGTTTAACACGAAACCTTTTTGGCATATCTACTAATAAATAAGCTAATATCAAAACAAGACCAATCTTAGTAAATTCTGAAGGTTGAATCGTAAATCCTGGAATTAATCGAATCCATGCCTTTGTCCCTTTTTCTGCATCCCATAACAAACAACTAATTAATGAAGCCAACATTATTCCATAGATAAGCTTCCAACTTTTACGATTGATTACACTATGTGTATAGAATTTAGAAAAAAAGGTCATTAAAATCATACCTATGGTACAAAAAAAGATTTGCTTTACCATATTCATTATAGCCCATGATGATCCTCTAATCGTTGCTAATCCAATAGAAGCTGATCCAATCATCACAATTCCTAATACCGATAAAAATAGAACTGAAAAAAGAATCATTTTATCTCTAGTTTTATATTTTTTTATCATATCATTTTCACAAAGGCACTCTCTTTAGCCTTTTTTACTGTACAATAAATAGAGTATCCAGAAACTTCTTGAAATTGTTTATCTAGTTGTTTCTCTATAGATTTAGAATTTACAATTTTTTGAAAAATTGAGTAAGAACGTAGTAATTCATCACTAGAAATCCCACCTTCATAAGCTTTTTCAACACAATTGTAAAAAGCTATAACTTGTATAATCTCATCCATTTTCCAGTCATTTTCAAAAGGATATTCATAATTCATTTTAATCACCCGTCATTATTTTACTACAATTAGAAAAGGATATAAAGCAATTTAGGTATATATCCTCACATTTTATGTAAAAAAGAATATCATGTAATGAAAGGAGCGATAAATATGAATTACGGTTACAACTATTCAAATTGCGGGTGCAACAATTGTTGCAATCCATGTACTTTCTATCCTGTAACTCCAGGATATCCAGGTGGTTTTGGCTCAGGATATGGACTAGGTTCAGGAGTAAGTTGGTTTGCCATTGTATTAGTAGTTTTCTTATTACTCATCATCTGTGGATGCACTAAAATCAGCTAAGGGTTCTTCCCTTAGCGTTTTTTTTTTGATATGATACCATAGAGGTGGTAAAATTGATTACAATGAAAGACATTGTCAATGATTCAAACAAAATATTAAGACAAAAATCAAAAGAAGTACCATTACCATTACAAAAAGAAGATCAAGAACTTCTTCAATCTATGTATGAATACTTAAAAAATTCACAAAATGATGATTTTGCTAGAGAAAATGATTTAAGACCTGCTGTAGGAATTGCTGCAGTACAACTTGGTAAGTTAAAAAGAATGTGTGCAATTTTAATACAAGATTATGATGATGATGGTAATGTAATTAGTGAAAAAGGATATGCATTAGTGAATCCTAAAATTATTTCTCACACTACAAAAAAAGCATACCTAAAATCTGGAGAAGGATGTTTATCGGTAGATAAAACAATTGAAGGTTATGTTCCTCGATATGCAAAAGTCACTGTAGAAGCATATGACTTACTAAAAAATCAAAATGTTACCATTATTGCAAGAGGATATGAAGCCATTGTTTTCCAACATGAATTAGATCACTTTGACGGAATTATGTTTTATGATCATATTAATCAACAAGATCCTTTTACTCCTTATCCTAATGCAATGATTATCGAATAAAAAAATGTAGCCTTAGCTACATTTTTTTAATTCATATATTCAAATTCATAATCTAAAATTCTAACAGTATCTCCATCTTGAACACCTGCATTTTGAAGTGCTGTATCTAGTCCCATATTTCTCATTTTGATTGCAAATCTTTTAAACGAATCATCTGAGTGAAAACTTGTCATTGATACAATACGTTCAATCTTTTCACCAGTAACATACCATAATCCATTTCCTGCGTTTTTAATATCAAAATCATTTTTCTTTTTACCTTCATAAGTATATACGACACTATTTTCTTCAATTTCCTCTTCATTCATTAAAAAGTTTGGAGTAGCATCTAATAAATCTGCAATACGATATAATGCATTATCTAATCCTTCATGAATAATTGTACAAGTTGGGAAAATCTCAACATCATCGCCAAATTCTTTTTTGAATCTTTCTAAATTCTCATTAGCACCTTCCATATCCATTTTATTTGCAATGACAATTTGAGGTCTTTCTAATAAGCGATATTTATATTGGGATAATTCGTTATTAATTATCTTATAATCTTCTATAGGATCTCGACCATCCACTGCTCCCATATCTACGACATGAACGATGACACGACATCTTTCAATATGACGTAAAAATTGATGTCCTAATCCTTTTCCTTGACTAGCCCCTTCAATAAGTCCTGGTAAATCTGCCATTACAAATGATCTTCCATCTTTTGATTGTACAACACCTAAATTAGGTACAATAGTCGTAAAATGATAATCAGCTATCTCAGGGCGAGCACGTGAAACAACTGACAAAAGTGTTGATTTTCCAACCGATGGAAAACCTACTAATCCTACATCAGCTAACAATTTAAGTTCACATATTACATTTAGTTTTTCTCCTGGTTCCCCACGTTCACAAATCGTAGGAGCTGGATTACGACTAGTTGCAAAGCGGGCATTTCCACGGCCTCCACGGCCTCCTTTTGCGATTTCTGCTCTTTGTTTATCCTTTGTTAAATCTGCTAATACCGTCCCTGTTTCTTCACTTAAAATCATAGTTCCAACTGGAACCTTAATAACCAAATCATCTGCACTTCTCCCTGACATTTTTTTTGGCATCCCATTTTCACCATTTCTTGCTTTATATTCACGCTTATATCTTAAATCAAGTAATGTGGAAAGTGAATTGGTAGCTTCAAAAATAATGCTTCCTCCTTTTCCACCATCGCCTCCAGCTGGTCCCCCTTTTGGTACATAAGCTTCCTTACGAAAAGCAACAACACCATCTCCGCCTTTTCCAGCTTCAATATAAATTTTTGTCTTATCTATAAACTGCATTTATTTCACCTCTTTTTATATAAATAAAAATCCCTATCGGGATTTTTACTAAGCTACAGGATAAACTGAAACTTTAGTTCTCTTTTTACCCCATCTTTCATATTTCACTACACCATCAACTTTTGCAAATAAAGTATCATCTCCACCTTTACCTACATTTGTTCCTGGATGAATTTTTGTACCTCTTTGTCTATAAATAATAGAACCTGATGAACAAAATTGCCCATCTGCTAATTTAGCTCCTAATCTTTTTGATTCTGAATCACGACCATTTTTTGTTGACCCAACTCCCTTTTTAGAAGCAAATAATTGTAAATCTAATCTAAGTAACATACTTACACCTCCTGAATAACTATATATTTTGAATAACTTTCTTCTATAGTTTTTAATTGAATATACATTGTACAAAGGATTACTTGTAATGTAGTATCATGACAATCATGAATACTTAATACTAGTTTTCCATTTTCCACTTCATACGTACATTTTTCAATCAATCCCATTTGATCAATAGCATTGATTCCACCAATCAAAATAGAACTAATTCCAGCACACACAATATCTTTACCACTTGGAGCAAATAATGCATGTCCACTAGCTTTAATTGATTGAATTTTATCTTTGCAAGATCGAGTAATCGTAATATTAACCATTAATACTTTCAATCACAAGTTTAGTATATGGTTGACGATGACCTTGTTTTTTATGGTAATGTTTTTTAGGATTATATTTATAAATAATTACCTTTTTTTCTTTACCGTGTTTTTCTACTTTTGCAACAACAGATGCACCTTCTACATATGGAGCACCTACTTTAGTAGTATCTCCACCTACAAATAATACTTTATCAAAAGTATATGTTTCTCCTTCATTGACATCTAATTTTTCTACAAAAATAGTTTGCCCAGCTTCAACTTTTAATTGTTTTCCACCTGTTTCAATTATTGCGTACATTTTCGCACCTCCTATTAAATTTTCTCTAAGACTCACCAACAAAGGCAGCATTGCTTTAAAACCTTATATGTGTGGTTGTAGCCAGAGGTCTAC
Source organism: Thomasclavelia sp. (assembly GCA_020025035.1). GTDB lineage: Bacteria > Bacillota_I > Bacilli_A > Erysipelotrichales > Coprobacillaceae > Beduini. The sequence goes on from JAHHSU010000002.1 coordinate 24,916, forward strand.
AACAATATGATTTTAAACTAGATTACATGCTATGTCAACTAGCAAGCCTCTCTAAATTTAAAAAAAACGCTAAATATCCTTAAAATAAACCAACTTTAAATTCAAAAACATAAAATAAATACTCATTTACTACTGTTCTTTACATTTATACAAAAAGAAAGATGCTTACACATCTTTCTAATCCCATATTATTATTCCATTTTATCTTCTTTTACAATAATACTACGATTCCATATTGCAATACCTGCAGTGATTGCAACTAATATAGAAATCCCAATTGCTTTGTATTCTGACAATTTAATAATAATCCATGGTAAAGGACTTGATCCATAATCGATACTAGAAATTAAATTTTTTCCTTCAGGAATTGCAAAGTGTGCAGCTGATGCAGCATTTGTAAATAAAGGTGCTAAATTAGTACCAATTAATAAACCAACAGCAATTACCATAACCCCTACTAAAAATGTTCTAAAGAAGTCTCCTTTTACTAAAGGTGTTACTAAAACAAACATAAATGGTAGTCCAGCTAAAGATGCAAATGGTAAGAATTGGTTACCTGGGACAATTAATGCTAATATTAATGTTACAGGAACTAATACTAATGATACAGCTAATGTAACAGGATGTCCAACACTTACTGCTGAATCAAGACCAATATATAAACGTGATTTACCAGCAAATTTGCGTTGTATTAATTCTTGAACCGCTTCAGAAACTGGCATTAAACCTTCCATTAAAATTGCTGCCATTTTTGGAGTAAGTACAAGTACTGCTCCCATCACCATGGCAAGATTAAGTGTTTTATTTACATCATATTTTGCTAGTAGTCCTAATATAATCCCAATAGAAACTCCTAATATTGCTGGGTCACCAAAAACACCAGCCTTTTTTTCGATATCCTTAGCATCAAATTTAATTTTATTAATTCCAGGAATATGATCTAAAATTTTATTAGCAACCCATGCAATTGGTACATAAGATGCTGAAAATCCATGTGGAATTGAAATTCCAGGTAATCCTAATTCTTTTTCTACTAAAGGAGCAGTTCTATCTGCAATTACCATTGTAATGACCATATTAATTCCTGCCATTAATAAGGCTATTCCTAAACTATTTGTTAATATGTATACTAGTGAACCTGTAAAAGCAAAATGCCAAAAATTCCAAATATCTATATTTACAGTTCTTGTAGTTCTTGTTAAAAGCATAATAACATTAATAAGTAAACATAATGGAATAATTAATACCCCAACAGATGATCCAAACGCAATAGCAGAAGCTGCTGGCCATCCTACATCTAATATATTTAAATTTAACCCAAAATTATTAACCATAGCTTCTGCTGCTGGTCCAAGATTTTCTGTAAGTAATGCAATAATTGCATTTAATCCAATAAACCCAATCCCCACTAAAATTCCAGATCTTAAAGCCTTTCCTAATTTTACTCTTAGACATAATGCAAAAATAGTAAAAATAATTGGCATCATTACTGCCGGGCCAAGATTAACTAAATATTGTAATATATTCATAATTCTCACTCCTAATTTAATTTAATTCATTATTAAGTAATTGACATATTTGATCGATATTAGTTTCATTATATAGTTGGTCTAAAATATCTATTTTAGAAAAAAATCCCATTAATTTTGTCAACATACCAACTTGTTCTTCTTTTTCTTTAACTAATAATACAAATGCCATATCTACATCTACTGCATTATTTGTACACATTTCTTTAAACAAACACGATTGATCAAACCTAACAAATACTATACCAGGCTTTAAAACATGGATAGAATCGGTATGAGGAATTGCAACCCCGTATTTTTCTGTTTTTAATCCAGTAGGATAAATAGATTCTCTATCCAAAATAGCACTTGAAAAGGAATCAGAAACATAACCTAAACTAACTAGTTTTTTTGATATTTCTTTTAAGAATTCTTCACTATCTTTAAATGATTCTTGTAAAAAAACAATCTCTTTTTCAATCATCATTATTCCTCTTGTAAACCTAATATTTCTACAATTTCATCTATTAACTTATCAGCACCCATGCCTGTTATAAATGGTAATCCCGATATAACAGGTATACCTACATCTCCTGAATATTGTGCTGTTGTTACAATCAAATCATGTCCTTGTGCTTTTGTGTTAAGTTCTGCTACGGTACATTGTGTAAACGAAACTTCTGATAATAAATTTTTATTTTCTAAACCCGATTTTAATTTTTGTAATGCAACTGTAGATGTGGCAATTCCAGCTCCACATGCAACAATAATTTTTTTCATAAAAATAACTCCTTTCATTATACTTCGCCTATTTTGTAACCCCTTTAATAAGTGGTTAAAAAAAATAATAATTGATTATTTAGTAAATCGTTTAATCCCTCCTAATATTTTTTAGGAATACATCTTTTTTTGAAAAAGTACACCTCTTAATAATAGAGTAATCAATTATGCATCTAATGTCAATACAATTTGCAAGAATTGTCAATTTTTGTCTCTTAGCTATCAACACATGTACTATTGCACCCTATACTAACAATGTAGAAAGCCTGATACATTAATATAAATTTTTCACCCTTGTCATACTTTTATAGAATATTTTGTTTTATCATTGAATAATAATATAGACCAATGAGATAATCATTGGTCTATTACTTTATTTAATTGATTTATTTTGGATTTCTTCTTGAATCATTGTCATAAATTGATCTAAAGAAACTGTAGTTTGTTCTTGTTTTCCATATGCTCGATACGTTACTTTTTCTTCATCACGTTCAATATCTCCTAACACAAGTTGATATGGTATCTTTTTAACTTGTGCTTCTCTGATTTTATAACCTAATTTTTCATCTCGTATATCATTTTCTACACGTATTCCTGCATTTTTTAAAATATTTGTAACCTTAGAAGCATATGCTTGATGATATTCATTGTTAACTCCAATTACTTTAACTTGTATAGGAGCTAACCACGTTGGAAATGCACCTGCATAATGTTCAATTAAAATTCCCATAAAGCGTTCCATTGATCCATATACTACTCGATGAATCATAACAGGACGATGTTTTTGACCATCTTCACTTACATAAGTTAAATCAAATCTTTCTGGTAAGTTAAAATCTAATTGAATTGTTCCACATTGCCATTCACGACCTAATGCATCTTTAATTTTAAAGTCTAATTTGGGTCCATAAAATGCTCCATCTCCTGGATTTAAAACATAATCAATATTTTTAGAATTTAATGCATTTTGTAAAGCATTTTCTGCAATTTCCCATATTTGATCTGATCCTATTGCCTTTTGAGGTTTTGTTGACAGTTCAATATGATATTCAAACCCAAATATATCTTTATAAAAATGATCTATTAATTCAATTACCCCTATAATTTCTGATTCGATTTGATCTGGGGTCATAAAAATATGAGCATCATCTTGTGTAAAATTTCTTACCCTAAATAAGCCATGTAATGCTCCACTAAATTCATGACGATGTACTAAACCTAATTCACCCATTCGCATTGGAAAATCACGATAAGAATGTAATCCATTTTTATACACCAAAATTGCTCCTGGACAGTTCATTGGTTTAATTGCAAAATCTATTTCATCAATACTAGATGTATACATGTTTTCACGATAATTAAACCAATGTCCTGATGTTTCCCATAATTCTCTATTTAACATAATAGGAGTTTTTATCTCTTTATACCCTGCTTTTTTATGTTCTTCTTTCCATAATTTTTCTAATTCATTTCTAATTACCATTCCATTTGGCAATAAAAATGGAAATCCTGGCCCATATTCAGACATGAAAAACAAATCAAGTTCTTTTCCTAATTTTCGATGATCTCTTTTTTCAGCTTCTTCTAATAGTGTTAAGTAATTCTCCAAGCTTTCTTTAGTAAAATGACTAGTTCCATAAATTCTTTGCAACTGCTTATTTTTTGCATCTCCACGCCAATATGCTCCTGCTAAAGACATCAACTTAAAATGTTTTATCATTCCAGTTTTTAATAAATGAGGGCCTCTACATAAATCACAAAAGTCTCCTTGACTATATAATGAAATTGTTCCATCTTCTAAATCATTAATTAATTCAGTTTTATAAGGATCATTACCAAATATTTTTAATGCTTCTTGTTTAGAAACTTCTTTTCGAATAATAGTATCCCCTTTAGATACAATTCTTTTCATTTCTTTTTCGATTCTAGGTAAATCTTCTTCTGTAATAAGTGGCTCTACATCTACATCGTAATAAAATCCATTTTCAATATTTGGACCTACTCCAAATTTTGCATTTGGATATAAATTTTTAATTGCTTCTGCCATTAAATGTGCAGTAGAGTGATTTAATACTGCAAATGCTTCTTTAGTATCTTGAGTAATTAATTCTAATGTTGCGTCTTCTTTAATCGGACGATTCAATTCTACTATTGTATCGTTTACTTTTGCTACTACACATTGTTTTGCTAAAGAAGGTGATATCCCCTTTGCAATTTCAAGTGCAGTAATTCCTTTTTCAAAATCCTTAATTGTTCCATCTAAAAAAGTTATTTTAATCATTGTAATCTCCTTTCAATTGTATCCAATATCTTTGATATATTTTATTGGTTGTAAGCTCTAATCTTTGATCTTCCAATACTCCTCCACATTTTTGAATTACTTTTTGTGAAGCAATATTTGTGTCTAGACAAGTTAACAGAACTCTTTTCATTCCTAATTCTTTGCATTTTTCTAATGCAAATTCTAACATATACGTTGCATGTCCTTTTTGACGCTCACTTGGTAAAACACTATATCCAATATTTCCACCATAACAAAATAAGTATTCATTTAATTCATGACGAATATTTATTGTACCAATCATTCTATCATCTTCGATAAGAAAATATGTTGACGCAGGTTTTAAATGTTTTGGTACGTGACGATGAAAATGTAAATCTTCCATGTATACTATCCATTTGGAATATTCCATCGTTTCAAAGCCACCTGATCCACAAATTGGTACATTGTCAAATTCATTAATGTATTGTTCTACCATTGATTGATAAGACATATTAGGAAAACATAATTTCATTTAATTCTTCCTCCTAACAAAAAGATTTCGCCGCTAAGGACGAAATCTCGTGGTACCACCTTAATTTATCATTATATTAATGACCTCATTGTTTTAACGCAACATACGGCATTCTCTTTCGAGTGCAGTTTATAGGGAGTATTTAATCATCTATTCAAAAACTTTCACCAACCGTTTTCTCTCTACTCAAATCAATGAATAAACGTATCCTAATCATCACTTTTCACTTATAATGATACTATTTTTTTTAATGATGTCAACTACTTTTAATCCTTATTTAAATATTTCTAATTAGCACCTTTTTTGATTTTTTGTTATAATAAAGTAACAACGGAGGTTTTATAATATGAAAGATGGATTTATCAAAGTGGCGAGTGCTACAATACACACTACAATTGCAAATTGTAAAGAAAATACTAAACAAATTATTCAAATGATAGAAACAGCATATAAAGCTCAAACTAAACTAATTGTCTTTCCTGAATTAAGTATTACTGGCTATAGCTGTGAGGATCTTTTTTTTCAAGATACCCTGCTTTATGATGCATTAAATGGATTAAATGATATTATTCATTTTTCTAACAATAAAGATATTTTAATTATAGTTGGTTTACCTTACCAATTTCAAGGAAAATTATATAATGTAGCAGCTGTTATTTATAATGGCAAATTACTTGCATTAGTTCCTAAAATTCATATTCCTACCTACAATGAATTTTATGAAGGAAGACACTTTACTAGTGGATTAGATATAGACACTACAGTACAATATCAAAATGAACCTATTCCATTTTCTTCTCAACTTATATTTCAAAATTTACACATGCCATCTATGAGTATTGGTATTGAAATATGTGAAGATTTATGGGTTCCTTTACCACCTAGTACCCATCTAGTACTAAATGGTGCTACAATTATTGCCAATTTATCAGCTAGTAACGAATTAACTGGAAAAAGTGATTATCGAAGATTATTGATACAATCTCATTCTGCACGAAATATTTGTGCATACCTATATGCTAGTGCAGGAAGTGGGGAATCAACTACAGACATAGTATTTAGTGGACATCGTATAATTTGTGAAAATGGGACTATTTTAAACCAATCCCCATGCTTTCAAGTAGGACTAACTTACGCTACAATAGATGTTAATAAACTACAAAATGAAAGACGTAAAATTTCTACCTTTACTACACAACATCATTATCATCATATCTATTTTGATATGCCTTTATCAACGACTAAATTAGAAAACCATTTTAATCCTCACCCATTTGTACCAAATTCAAAAGAAGTACTAGAAAAACGTTGTAGTGAGATCTTACGTATTCAATCAGAAGGATTAAAACAACGATTAAAAGCAACTAATACAAATAAACTTGTCATTGGAATATCTGGTGGCCTTGACTCAACACTTGCATTATTAGTAGCACATCGTACATTTCAAGAGTTAAAAATTCCAACTAGCAATATATATGCTATTACCATGCCATGTTTTGGTACAACTTCTAGAACTATCCATAATGCATTAGGTATTATGAAAGAATTAAAAGTTACATCAATGAGTATTGATATTCAAAATGCAGTATTACAACATTTTAAAGATATTAATCATGATCAAAATTTACATGATTTAACTTTTGAGAATGCTCAAGCTAGAGAAAGAACACAAATTTTAATGGATATGTCAAACAAATTAGGAGCTATTGTACTAGGTACTGGTGATTTATCAGAGATTGCTTTAGGATGGTCTACCTATAATGGAGATCATATGTCAATGTATGGAATCAATAGTTCTGTCCCAAAAACATTAATTAAACATCTTATCTCATATATTAGCTATCAACATATAGATACTACGCTATTTACATTATTACAAGATATTCTTGATACACCAGTTTCCCCTGAATTACTCCCTTCGTCTCATGATCAAATAGTACAAATCACAGAAGATATAGTAGGTCCTTATGAATTACATGATTTCTTCTTATACTATGTAGTACGTTTTGGTTATGAACCTACAAAACTATTTCGTATAGCACATATCACATTTCAATCAAAATATGATGATCAAACCATCCTTAAATGGTTAAAAGTTTTCTATCAACGTTTTATCAGCCAACAATTTAAGCGTAGCTGTATTCCTGATGGTCCTAAAGTAGGAAGTGTCGCCTTATCACCTCGAGGAGACTTACGCATGCCTAGTGATGCTAATTACCAAGCATGGCTAGAAGCACTAAATCATCTATCAATCTAAAATTATTGCACTCATACTAAAAAAATGGAAAGATAACGTATCTTTCCATTTTCATTTTTAAAGTATTTATATTTTACAATCTGTTGATAAGATATTAAAATCATGGATTTAATCATCCAAACTAATTATTCTACTATACGATTACAAGTCTAATCCAAGTGCCTTTTTATTTACACAATTATATGGAATCTCCCCATTACATACACAAATTGCAGTTTGTAAACATTTCACACGCAAATCTATATCTGCTTCAATCGAAAAGTATGCACAATGAGATGTTAAGGTTGCATTATCTTCTTGTAAAATTGGATCATCTATTGCAATAGGTTCGATTTCCCATGTATCCAATCCTACCGCACCAATCTTTCCAGTTTTTAATCCAGCTTTTACACTATCTAAGTCAATAATTGCCCCTCTAGCAACATTAACTAAAATAACATCATCTTTCATTTTAGAAATAGCTTCTTCATTAATTAAATGGTATGTTTCCTCATTTAATAAAAGATAAATACCAATAATATCTGAAACTGCATATAACTCTTCTTTGGTCTTTAAACGTTGCACACCTAATTTTTCAAATACACTGTCAGGTACATATGGATCGTATGCAACAAACTTAACTCCAAAACCAGCCATTTGCTTACACACTTCTTGCCCTATAGAGCCAAACCCTAAAAATCCCATGGTCATGGTAGACATACGGTGATGCGGTCTTCCACATAACATAGAACGATCTTTCCAACCTCCAGCACGAATCGTACGATCATATAAACAAATATTTCGTAATGCACATAAAATTAAAGTAACTGAATGTAATGCCACTTCTTCCACACAATAATCTGGTATATTACATACCATTATTCCACGATCATTTGCTGCTTGAACATCTATATTGTCATACCCTATTGAAGTAACAATGATTGCTTTAATAGAATCTGGAAGATGATCAATAGCTTCCTTAGATAATGGATAAAAAGTAATAATTACATCATCTCCATTACATGCTTTTGATAACTGATCTGGTGTAGTCATATCTATTGCATGGTATTTCACTCCTGCATTATCTAAAATGTGAAAATGCCCCTTAAAAAATATATTTGCATACGTTTCTCCATAAAATAATACTTTCATATTTATAGCCTCCTTATCATTATTTTATGTATTAATTTTTCATATTCAATCAATGAATTAAATAAAATATTTTATACTACGTACAACTAACTTATCAAAACATAAGTAACTAATGAACATATCAAACAGTCTAGTATTTTGATAACTAAAAGAATTAGATAAAACTATTACTACTATTTTATCTATCTAAAAAGATTATTCTAATTTATTTTATAGTGTATTCTCACTTTTTGAGTGATGACATACTAGTGATATAAATATTATATTCTCTAACAAATAGTATGTCAAATTACAATATAAAAAGATTACACCAGTAATGTAATCTTTTTGACATAATTTAACTAATCTTATATATTTCTGTAACTGGGGCCTCATTTTGATAACTAATATTCAGTTCATCTCCTTGACCAACAAAAGGTAATTTCATTTCACCTACATTTATTTTAGCACGATAACGATGACCGTCTTGATCAACTATATAATAATAAGTATTTCCATCAATAATTGCTGTTGAAATATCTTTTACTGTAATGGTTTTATCCATATATTCACTTTCATCCATACTAATATTCACGTTCTTATCCCCAATATAATTTTGAGCAGCTTTTTCTATTCCTTGGGATGCATCAGTAACAACTACTTTTTGATAATCTTGCACATCTACAAAAGCATACATTTTTACTAATCCTGCATTATCTTTTAAAGATATTAAATAAGTAGGTTGATTATTTAAATTAATCAACAATGGAAAACTAGCAGTATAATTCATTTGTTGAACTTGCCCTTTAGCACTTTCCATTGCAGAAGTTTCTTCAGCACCTGGAACGGAATAAAATGTTGTTTCTTTAGTACGCATGTTACTTAATACAAATCCAATATTTGATTCATCTGCTAATGTTGAGGTAATTCCTGTATATAGATAAATATCATCATCTTTAGCAATATAATTATATCCTCTAGTTGTTTTAACTACATTTTTTTGTCCAAATATTGAATTGAAGAAGCCATTTTTATATAAACCCCAATCATCTATTTGTTGGATTAATAATTCAGCTGGGTAAACATGATCAACCCATGTAGGTACATCATTTACTGTATAAAATTTAGACTCACCTGTAATTGGATCTAGGATTACTACCCCTTTAACATCTTCTAACAATCCAATTCCTTTATATTTGAATACTGGAACAACAAAAAATGGTGCTCCATTTTCATCTATTTCAAAATTTTCCTTACCAAAAATAAATGTTGGATACTGTAGTCTTAATTTTCTTTGTAATTTTTCATTAAATAATCCAGATGGGACATACTTCATTCCTTTTTCTAATTTCACTAAATCTGTACTTCCATCTACTGAATCTACACTAATATAGCCTTTTACTCCATTTTTACGATTAATTAAATATTTATATACTCCATTATATTCTAAAGGAGTCACTCGTACTACACGATTATGATAATTAATTTGCGTATATAATGGTGAAACATCAAATTGCGAAACTAACTCTGGCAATTGTCCCATTACTCTATCCCCTAATTTTAAAGAGGAATCACGATCTAATAAAGGTAGTGTTGAAAAGTCTACTGGTTGTATATCGCTTAAAAAATTTTGAGACTCATCTATATCAATACGATTTGCATACATTTTTGCATTAATCAATGGTGAATAAAATATATTAATTAAAATAATTACTACAACTAGTAATCCAAAAAATATAAATGGTTTGGTTTTACTTTTCAAGTTATATTGACTTAGTGATGTAATATTGCTTTTAAAATCTAATATAAAATAAACTACAACAAGTTGAAACACAAAACCCCAAAATGCCATTGATTGTAAATTTAATGGTGGAATTGTAATATAAAATATCACCATTCCAACCACAAGTGTAATAAATACATTGTTTATTATTCTTTTATACATGATACTCCCCCTTTTTATATTATTCTATAATGTAGTAACCATTAATTCAAGCAAACCATCCAATTCAATATTTAAAACATCATTACAAATAATCAAATGATCCCCTTTACTAATTTCCATATGATTAATAGTTCCTTTTCCATCAAGTACACTTACTAATGAAAAAGGAGCCTTATGTTGATAATGATATTCTCCATAAACTTCATATTTCTTTACAGTAAAATATGGAGAAACAATGAGTGTTTCTACTTTACATGCGTCATATTGCTTAATCGTACGATGTTGGTTATGGTTTGATTTATCAGGAACATTAATCGTATCTATGGACTGTGACAAATGCAATTCCCTTTTTTTTCCATTACTATCCACTCTATCATAATCATATACTCGATAAGTAATATCTGAAGATTGTTGTACTTCATAGATAAGTGATCCTGCACAAATTGCATGAATTGTACCTGCAGGAATATAAAAGAAATCTTTTGGTTGTATTTCAAATTGATTTAATAACGAAGCATACTCATGATGCTTAATTGTATGAATTAATTCCTCTTTTGTTTTAGCATGATGACCTATAACCATTTGTGTATGTTTTAAACAATCAATTACATACCAACATTCTGTTTTTCCTAAAGAATTTTCATGTATTCTTGCATATTCATCATTAGGATGAACTTGTACACTTAAATTTTGACTAGCGTCTATGATTTTGACTAATAAAGGAAATTGCTTTGCTTCTATATTTCCAAACAATTCACGATGCTCTTGGTACAAGGTAGATAAAGACATGCCCTGATACTTAGAATTACGAATTAAACAATCTCCATTTTGATGGGCTGAAATTGCCCAACATTCCCCAGTATGATCACTAGGAATAGGATAATCGTATACTTGTTTTAATCGTTGTCCACCCCAAACCATTTCTTTAAAAATAGGTTCTATAAATAGTATATGACCCATTCCTAATCCCTCCTATAAAATATTAATTAAATTCTTTTAAATGAATTCGATAATAATAACATAATTTAGCTATACTATAAATATGATCAGCTATCCTTTCGATATCTGTTAAAATTTCACTATATACCACGCAAGATTCTGCAGATATTTTTCCTTGTTTTAAACGAGTAATTTGATTTTCTCTATAATTTGCAATCAATTCATCTACTAACTCTTCATTTTCAACAATTTTATCGATATTAATTAATTGGTCTACCCAATTATCTTTTTCAAAACAATCTAATGAATTAACCACCACTTGATATAATATAGTAAGTTCAGTTTGTGCTTGATTACTATATTTTAAATGATTTTCTATTGTATCATCTAAATACTGTGCTAAATTTTTTGCGTGATCTCCTATACGTTCTATATTACTAGTAATTTTAAATAATGCATTAGTTAACAATGAATCGGATTCATTAGAATCAATCAAGGTTACTTTCGCGTTAAATCTTGTAATTTCAGTATTTAAGTAATCAATATATTTTTCATTTTTCATAATCTTTTCATTATATTTGTTAGTACAATCAATTAATCCTGTCATGGCAAGACTAATGTTTTGATGTGCAAAATCAAACATTCTACTGACTTCTTTAGTCATTTGTGTAATTGCAACAAAAGTTGGTTCATCTTGATTAGTAAGATATACTGTCTTCATTTCATCACTTTCATCTTCTTGAATTGGAATAACTTTTTCTACGAATCTACATAACATATTTCCAAATGGAAATAATAATAATGTTGTCCCTACATTAAATACTGTATGCACATTTGCAATTTGACTTTGTACAGAATGTGGAGTTAAATCTGCAATATATTGAGCAAAAGGAAACATCATACATAAGCTAACAAATATAACTGTACCAATTAAATTAAACGCTAAATGAATTAATGTCGTACGTTTTGCAGATCTACTTGCACCAAATGATGCGATAATTGAAGTAATACATGTACCTATATTTTGTCCAAATAATACATAAATAGCACTGTTTAATTGAATCGCTCCACTACTAGCTAATGCCTGTAATATTCCTATAGAAGCACTAGAACTTTGAATAATTGCAGTAAATAATGCTCCTGCTAAAATACCTAAAAACGGATTTTGAAAACTTGAAATTAATCTAGTAAAAGGCTCATAATTTCTTAATGGAACCATGGCATCAGACATCATTCCCATTCCTACAAATAATATTCCAAGTCCAGCTAATATTTCTCCTGTATATTTTATTTTTTTATTTTTGATAAACTGTATACAAAATACACCAACAAAAACTAAAATAAGTGCTACATCATGAACATTTAATGCAATTAATTGCCCCGTAATAGTTGTTCCAATATTTGCCCCCATAATCAACCATACTGCCTGATTCAATGTCATTAGTCCAGAATTAACAAAACCTACTACCATTACTGTTGTAGCAGAGGATGATTGAATAACTGCTGTTACCCCTGCTCCAATTAATACACCAACAAATCGATTAGATGTAATTCTTTCTAATATTTTTTTCAAACTGTTTCCAGCTACATTTTCTAATCCAGTAGACATCATATGCATACCGTACAAAAATAAACCTAATCCTCCTAGCATAGGAAATAAATTTTTATAATCCATATAAGTCACGTCCTTCTTCCATTCTTAAACTTATTATCTTTATCATTTCTCACACTGACTTGTTGATATCCCTATACTTCGCCCCTTTAATATGAAATAGTTTATTTATATGTATACTTGCATTATATCAAATATCATAGTATCCAAAAAGAAATATTTGAAAATATTTTTAATAAATCACATAAAAATCACTAAATTCTATCAAATAAATAAGAAAAATTTAATATTAGTTGATATTTTTAACTAATTCCAATAAAAAAAGAAAACTAAATTTGAAATAAATCTATTTATTAGATTTATTTTTTTAGTTTTCTAATGAAATTTTATTCTATGATTCATGGAAATCGTATTTATCAAAAATATCGCTAATTGGTTTTGCATCTTCAATATGGTTAATCGTACTAGCTAATAACTCTGCAATTGAAACAGTCACTAATTTTTCGAATTGTTTTTCTTTTGGTAATTCTATTGTATCTGTTACAACTACTTCTTTAGCAACTGAATTTTGTAATCTTTCTCTTGCAGGACCAGAGAATACAGCATGTGTACAAGCAATATACACATCATTTGCACCTTTTTCTTTTAATGCTTGTGCTCCTGCAGCAATAGTTCCGCCTGTATCAATCATATCATCTACCATAATACAGTTTCTTCCTTTAACGTCCCCTATAATTCCTGTCACCTCTGCAACATTTGGTTTTGGTCTTCTTTTATCAATAATCGCTAATGGAACATCTAAAGCATTTGCTAGTTTTCTAGCTCTATTAGCTCCTCCATGGTCAGGTGAAACTACAGTTAAATTTTCAATATTCTTTTTTCTAAAATAGTGACCTAAAAGAGGTAAAGCCGTCATATCATCGACTGGTATGTTAAAAAATCCTTGAATTTGTGTTGCATGTAAATCCACCGTCACTACTCGATCAACACCAGCAGATTGTAATAAATCTGCTACTAATTTTGCAGTGATTGGTTGTCTAGGTTTAGCTTTTCTATCTTGTCTAGCATACCCAAAATATGGTACAACTGCTGTAATTTCTTTTGCAGACGCTCTTTTTAATGCATCAATACAAATAAGTAATTCCATTAAATTTTCTGTAACAGGAGCAGAAGTTGATTGTACGATATAGACGTGTTTTCCACGTACTGATTCTTCTGTATTTACTAATATCTCTCCATCTGCAAAATGATGTACAGTTGTAGGACATAAAGTAGTTCCTAAATAATCTGCAATTTTTTGCGCTAATTTTTGACTTGATGATAGTGCAAGCACTGTTGTTTGTTGTTTTTCCATGATTATTCCTCTTATTTTCTTCCTTCTTGTTTTTCCTTTAATACTTTAGCATAGCCTGTTTTATTTACCTGATATGCTCTTGCAATCGCAAAATCATCCTTAGCTACGTCTTTAGTAATTGTAGACCCAGCTGCTACATAAGAATCATTTTCGATCGTTACTGGTGCAATCAAATTAGAATTACATCCAATAAATACATGATCTTTTATAATTGTTTTGAATTTATTTTTCCCATCATAATTACTAGTAATTGTTCCACACCCGATATTTACTGACTTTCCAACATCAGAATCGCCAATATAGCTAAGATGAGCACATTTACTTCCTACTCCAAAAACACTTTTTTTCATCTCTACAAAGTTTCCAATATGCACATTTTCTTGAATATGACAATTTTGACGTAACCTTGCATATGGACCTATGTCAGTACCTGATTCAACAATAGAATCACTAATAACAGAAAATTTAATTTCAACATTATCTTTAATTGTTACATGATCAAATTCACAATGAGGTCCTAAGTGACAATTTTCACCAATCACACTTTTTCCTTTGATAATAGTTCCAGGTTCAATAATAGTATCTTTACCTATTGTTACATCTGGTCCAATATAAGTTGAATCTACATCAATAATGGTAACTCCATTTATCATGTGTTGATAATTTAGTCTTTCTTGAAGTTTTTTAGTAGAATGATATAAATCTATTCTATCATTTACTCCTCCTACTTCTTCAAAATCGTCTATTACATAACTAGCTACCTTTAACTGATGTTCATACATGATAGAAATAACATCAGTTAAATAATATTCTTCTTGCACGTTATCATTTTTAATTTGCTTTAATGCCTTAAACAGTTCAATATTATCAAAGCAATACACTCCAGTATTCATTTCACTGATTTTTCTTTCTTGATCAGTTGCATCTTTATACTCCACTATTTTTTTTACATGACCTTGATTATCTCGTATTATTCGTCCATAATGTTTTTTTTCATCACAATGAGCACTAACTAATGTAACATGATGATGATTTTTTTGGTGAATTTCAATAATATTATTGATAGTATCACTTGTAATCAATGGCGCATCTCCATTTAACACTAACGTTATTCCTGGTTTATCTTGTAGTAAATTACTTGCTTGCATCACAGCATGTCCTGTACCAAGTAGTTGTAATTGTTCAATATAATCAACCTCATTACCCACTACTTCTTTTACATGTTCAGCTTGATGTCCTACTACAATTAATGATTTTGTTACCTTAGTACATTTTAATGTATCTACGATATGTAAAATCATCGGCTTATATAAAACTTCATGTAATACTTTAGGTATTTTAGAATTCAAACGTGTACCCTTACCTGCAGCTAAAACAATTGCATAAATGTCCATTTTTCCACTCCTTTATGTAAATATATTAGCAAATTTTACCAAAAAATAAAAGATATAATCGTAAATACTGTATATAAAAGAAAAAAGAATCTATTATTCTTCAACTTGGATAAATTCTGTTTTTCTTACAAATAATTTTTTTTGTTTAAAATAACTAAATGCATCATCTAATAATTGATCATCATAAGTTAACCCAAACACAGTAGAACCACTACCTGACATTAATGCACAATCAAATCCCATTTCTAACATTTTATTTTTAATTTCCTTAATTTGTGGGACAATTTCTATTGAAACATTTTCAAGTGTATTTCCTAAACATTGACACATATGCTTATAATCATCTTCCATTAAACATTTTTTGATATCGTTACAATTTGGATGAAACTCATGATCTAATTGTAAAGATTGAAAAGACTTTTTGGTAGAAACTCCTTTTTTAGGTTTTACAAGTAATATTTTTGGTCGGAGATTTGTTTGAAAAAATTCCAATCGTTCTCCTATCCCTGATACAAAAGAAAGCTTTTGGTGGATGCAAAAAGGGATATCTGCTCCAATACTTTTACCTAAGTTTGCTAGTTCATCTAAACTGATATTAAGATGATATAATTTTGATATTGCTCGCATTACTGCTGCTCCATCACTGCTTCCTCCAGCCATTCCTGCTTGAGTAGGAATATGCTTATAGATAAATATTTTTACACCACCTTCTAGATGATAAGTATCCATCATCAATTGTGCTACACGGTATACAATATTACGATGATCTAAAGGCATAGTATTAGAATTACTATAAATTTCTATTCCTGAAGGTATTTTATCTACATAAATTAAATCATGAAGCGCTATAGGAACCATTATCATCTCTAATTCATGAAATCCATCTTCATTTTTTTTAACAACATTTAATCCTAAATTAATTTTAGCGTACGCTTTAACTTTCATACAATATCAACTCCTTTTTGGATAAATACTACGAGCAACTCCTTTGGTATCAATTCCTCCTATCCCTTGAGATTTATTATAAGTGTTTTGAATAATAGATTCTACATCAACATAATTCTTTACACTTTCATTGGCAATTTGAAATGCAATATAGACTGGATCTAATGCATGGATATTTTTTCTCATAGGAGAAGAAGCAAAATTAGCTCCAGCAGCTATTAAGTGTTCATAATAAGACTGACACCCACCTGCAAATATAACTAATTGGTCCATATTACTTTGATACAATCTTGCTTGTTTAATTGCATCTATATAATCTTGACTATGCGTATAGGCATCAATATTTTCATTGTCCATTTTTTTATCCATTGCATCATGTCCTGTAAGTACTAGAATTTGTGGTTTATGTTTTTCTAAAAGACTTATCACCTGATCTTTCATTTGATTTTCTTTTAAGTATAAACATACACTACGTAATCCCAATTCTTTATATTTTTCCTCACACATTTTTAAATATCTCATATCACCATCTAAATGTAATACTTTTCCTTTCATTACATGATGATTCCTTAATAATTTACTTTCATCTATTCGAAACATTGGTTTTTGATGATCAACAATTTCTAAATCCTCAATCTCACTATCTGCAATTAAACGAACTTCTATACCTTTTAAATAACAAATATTATGTTGGATATCATAAATTTCAAATACAATATCTTTGTGGTATTTACGTCTTACAACTAAATCACCAATTTTCATATTATCACCTCATTTATAATATGAAAGTAGATGAAATGAGTTTGTACATTTGTATGTATTTTTCAATCTCAATTTGTTCTGGTCTTAGCTTAGAATCAATATCACATTTTTGTAAAATTACATCTATACTAGAATATTTTTGAATTAAATTATTATATATTGTTTTTCTTTTTTGTCTAAAACAGTCCTGTAAAAAAAGATAAAAACCTTTTAAATCCATTTCCACATCCTTTTTTGTTTTAAATGAAATAACTGCTGAATCTACATTTGGTTTAGGAATAAATACTTGATTAGACACACTAAATTCATAACGAACATCACTAAAAACATGCATCATAATACTTAATGGAAAATGAGTATGATGACATAATTTTAAAGCAACTTCTTTTTGCATCATTCCAACAAACATCTCAATCTCTTTACAACAAATTATTTTTAAAAGAAGTTGGCTAGTAATATAGTATGGCAAATTAGATACCACTATCACCCTTGGTTCTTGAATAGATTGAACACATTCATCTAAATCTACATTTAAGAAATCTTGATGTCTAATCTCTACATTATCATATTCTGCTAATGTATAGTTTAAGGTCTCTACCATTCTTTGATCAATTTCATAAGCAATAACCCTTTTTACTTTTCTAGCTAGAAATTCAGTCAATGAACCAATTCCAGGACCGATTTCAATAACACATATTTCTTGATCATCAGGTAATAAACAAACAATATTTTCTATAATATTTAAATCAACTAAAAAATTTTGTCCTAAACTTTTTTTTGCTTTTAAATGAAACTTATTTAATACTTTTGTTGTATTACAATGTGTTCCGATATTTTTCATTTCTACTCTCCTAATATTTCCTTTACTTGCCTATAACTAATACCAGCTAGATTTAATCTTTTAAATAAGGTTTTAACATTCCCATATCCAAGATGAAATGCACGATATACTGTTAATCTTTTTTCTTTATTACCAATAATATTTAAATCTATAAATTCATTCCAAGATATACTTTGATTATTTTCTTTAAATGTTACGACATTTTCTAACGCTTCCATAATTGCTGCTTTAGAAGCCTCAGCAACCCCTACTTTATGATTTTTGATGGCATTTTCCTTTTTAACAAATGCATGTTTACAATTTGGTACTATTTTAGTAATCGCATTTCTTATTTGCATACCTGGATAATCTGGATCTGTCATAATAATAATCTCTCTAGTTTTACTAATAGTTTGAATATACTCTAAAACATTTTGATTAATGGCAGATCCTCCTGTTTCAATAGTATCTACCTCAAAATATTTTTTTAATAATTGTGTATCTGTTTTTCCTTCGACAACAATTACTTCGTTAATTTTCATTTTAATCCTACCGCCTTTTTTGCTAAAGAATCTGCCATTTCATTATACGTATCTCCACTATGTGCTAATACTTTTACAAATGTAATATCAATTTGATTACAAACAAAGTCGATAAACTCTTGATATTTTTTTGTTCCTTCTTTATTTGCTTTCCATTGGTGTCTAGCCCATTTTTCAATACCCTCATAATCATAATAAATGGCAATCGTATCATATTTTTGTTGCAACGCATATTCTATTGCTTTTTGACAACCTAAAATTTCTCCTGCAACATTACGCATCGCCTTGTATTTATCATCATTACCTTTATCATAAAAACTAGTAACAATTTTAGAATCTTTTATAAGAATACAACCATAACCATATTCTTTAGTTTCTACATTATAACTACCATCCACATATGCAATAATGTCTACTATCCCTGATTGATCAATGTTCTTACATTCATTTTCATTTTCAATATAACGATACGCCTTAGACTTGTCTACAAATTTTTTATATTCTGCACCACTATATCCACTTACTTGTTGTTGGCATTCTTCCCATGATAAATAGACACCTTTTACTCTTCCTTTTTTTACTGCATAGTATTTTTTCATCATCTCACCTTTTTCCTATATAGAGAAAATCGTGAAGTTAATTTATAGAACTTCACGATTTATATGTATATTATATCACAATAAATGTAATTAAATCATATTATTTAATTTTTTTGTTTTTTTCTTATTATAAATATACTAACTCCAACAAGTACTAGTAATCCTGTTCCAATTAATCCATACATTTTATATGACTTAGTTGAATCATTAACTCTACTAAATGTTCTAGCTTCCATTGAATCATGATTATCTAATTCTTCATTACTTGCATACGCCGTAACTTCTTCATCTTCTAATGGTTTATCTTCTGTTTCAAGTACTTGACTATTTGTTTGAGGCTCAGTTTTATTGACTGAAACAAAAGCGACTTTTTGCCTAGGTTCTTCAATCTTTACAAAATTATTTGAACTCATCACATTTTCCATCGGTTTGATTACTGATTCTGTCTCTATCATTTCTTGAGGTAGTATAGAAATAGGCGATTTAACTGATACATAAATTAACTTATATACACTTGCTCCAGTTTGATCAGGAACTTGATATACTACTTCATAGACTCCTGCTACATTTGGATTTACTTCATTTTTAATCACATTATCTTGAGTTAATACAATTTCTTGATTATCTTGATCATATGCATGTACACCTTTTAATGGATCAAAAATATCTCCTACTTTTATTTCTTGATTACTTGCAATAATAATAGGTGATTGGTGAGGTCTTACTACTTTTTCTTTTACTGTTACGTGAATTGTCTTTGTAGCAGTTACACCAGTTTGATCAGAAACTTGATATACTACTTCATAAACTCCTGCTACATTTGGATTTACTTCATTTTTAATCACATTATCTTGAGTTAATACAATTTCTTGATTATCTTGATCATATGCATGTACACCTTTTAATGGATCAAAAATATCTCCTACTTTTATTTCTTGATTACTTGCAATAATAATAGGTGATTGGTGAGGTCTTACTACTTTTTCTTTTACTGTTACGTGAATTGTCTTTGTAGCAGTTACACCAGTTTGATCAGAAACTTGATATACTACTTCATAAACTCCTGCTACATTTGGATTTACTTCATTTTTAATCACATTATCTTGAGTTAATACAATTTCTTGATTATCTTGATCATATGCATGTACATCTTTTAATGGATCAAAAGTGTCTCCTACTTCAATAACTTTATCATTTGCCACTATCGTTGGGGCAACGTGAGGTTTTACTGCTTTTTCTTTAACTGTTACATAAATTGTCTTTGTAGCAGTTGCTCCAGTTTGATCAGAAACTTGATATACTACTTCATAAACTCCTGCCACATTTGGATTTACATCATTTTTAATCACATTATCTTGACTTAACGTAATTTCACGATTGTCTTGATCATACGCATGTACATCTTGTAATGGGTCAAAAATGTCTCCTACTTCAATAACTTTATCGTTTACCACTATCGTTGGTACAACGTGAGGTTTTACTGCTTTTTCTTTAACTGTTACATGAATTGTCTTTGTAGCAGTTGCTCCTAATGAATCTCTTACCTGATACACTACTTCATAGACTCCTGCTACATTTGGATTTACATCATTTTTAATCACATTATCTTGACTTAACGTAATTTCATGATCTTCTTGATCATAAGCACTTACACCTTGTAATGGGTCAAAAATATCTCCTACTTCAATAACTTTATCATTTGCAGTAATAACAGGTATCGCATTTATCATTGAAGAATTTTGTAATTCAAATGATACAACATCACTATTAGATTCAGTATAGTTTGTACTTAATCCATTTGTTGTTGGACAAAATACTGCTTGAACATGATGAACTCCTATTCCTGGATTATTCCATTGATAAGAAGCTTTCCCATTAACTAATTCAACCTTATCAGCAATTACGACATCATTATCTTTAAATTGTATCGTTCCATTTAATGCTTCATTTTGAATTCCCGATACTGTTACATCAAAGATACTTGTTCCTTCCAGCTTGTTAAGTAATACACTTGCTTTTGCTTTTTGAATATGAAATTCATGACTAAAATTACTTGGTAGCTCATACTTATTTGCATCTTTTCCACTTAATATCGCATTTACCTTATAAGTCCCTGCCTCAGTTTTTTCTGTCTCAACTGTAATTTGTACATCATCATTTTCACGAATATTAGTTGCTTTTACTACTGGTTTTTGAGGTTTACCATTATAAACAACATCTGTGTTACTCCATTCTAAATTTAAAACCGTTTTTGTTTCTCCTAATACTTGGCGCCAAGTATCTTCACCACGAGATAAAATTGTTAATGTTTGAAGTGGACTACCACCTTTTTTATCTACACTTGTAGAAAGCATTGGCGTTCCATTTTGATTTACTACATTATATCTAACCATTCCATCTTTTGTTTCATCATCAGAATCTGTTAAATACACTGCACTAATTTGTCCATCTAAATCAAACTCAGCTCCCCAAAGTGTAACAGCATGAGACATATTATTACCAAAATAAGCATATGATAATAATATCATATCTCCTTTTAATAAACATTCTTTAATATCTCGAGCTAAAACGTTGTAACTATATTCATAAATTCTTCTTTGTGTAAGTAATTTAGTACCAAATACATCGTAAAAATATCCTCCTCGTGGATTAGGACCACGATTAGTTAATTCTTCCATTGAACTTGGACTATCATTTGTTCCGCCATTATCCTTTGGATAATATCCATTAATAAATTGATCAATAAGTATATCTGGCCAATATCCATTTTTTCGGTATGCAAATTGTTGAACAAATGACTGATATATACCACTGCTTCCTTGAGATGCAAATGAATTTCTCATTTTAGCTAATTGTTCTTTTTTTGAATAGTCTGGATGTTGTTTTAAATATTTATCGATATAATCAGAATTTTGTTGTAACCACCAATGTAGTCCATTAGATGCAGCAGCTGCAAAACACAAATTTTGATCCATAACACGATCTTCACTTTTATTTACATCAAACCACCCATGATTAGCAACATAAGGTGCCTTATATTCCACATAACCAACTTGTCCATTTACTGGTGTTTCAATTCTTTTAAAATCACTATTGTCTCCACCCATTTTTGGTGGAGTAACTCCTTTAGTCCAAAGGATTGTTTTTAACTTTTTATCTTCTTGATTAGTATATTGTGTTACTACATTACCATTTTTTTCTAATTCATTTTTTATAGAGTTTCCTGATGTGTCTACAACAAATGGTTGACTTGAATTGTCCATAGCTAATGCAATAGGTATATCTTTACAAGTTTGCATAACAACACACATAATCACAAAAATTGATGTATATTTACAAATGATATGTTTTTTCATCTATTTTCTCCTTTCATCTACAATTTATTTGTAACATAGTTATATTACAATTTCAATACTTAATAAGAAGTTAATCGTATACATTTCTTCAATTTAATAATTTCTATTTTTAAACTCATCTTTAACTTGATCTAGTAACTCTTTACTAGTATATAATTCTAATGCAACTAGTGCTATAGCTTTAGAAGCATTTAATAAGCCGTTTTTTCCTTCTACAGAGATAGTAGCATTTGCCATTTCTTTAGAATGACCAGCTACACATGTATCTGCAATTTTAATATTTCCTTGCAAAGTAGGACAAACATAACTAACTGCTCCTAAATCTGTTGATCCTGCAGGTGTTTCATGAACTGAATGGATTTCTTTTAGACCTAATTTTTGATATTGTTGTTTTAATATATCTGCCAAAGTATAATTAATTAATATATCATCATATGGGCATTCATAAATTGATGTTTTTAGTGATGTTCTAGTAGCATCTGCAATACCTGTTGCACATTGAATTGCCATATTTGCTACCTCTTTTGCATACTTCATTGTTGGTGCTCTAAAATAATACTCTAAGGATGCATACCCAGGGATAACATTCGCTGCCTTACCACCATCTGAAATAATTCCATGAATAAATGTTCCTGGCTCAACAAATTGACGTAACATATTTATTTGAATATAAGTAGTAACTACTGCATCCAAAGCAGATATTCCTTCTTGGGGATAACAACCATGAGCATTTTTACCATAAAATTCAAACTTTACAGGATAAATAGCACTTGCTTTAGCCCCTATACCATGATAAGTACCAGGATGAACCATTAATGCAACATCTACATCATCAAACACTCCTGCTTTAACCATTTCAACCTTACCACCAAAATTTTCTTCTGCAGGTGTTCCTATAACTACCACACTACCACCAACTTGATCTATTACTTCCTTAATAGCTTCCCCTGCGGCAATACTAATTCCAGCAATTAAATTATGGCCACATCCATGTCCTACTTCAGGTAACGCATCGTATTCACATATAAATGCAATAGTTGGTCCTTTCATAACTGATGAATATTTACCAATAAATCCAGTTGGAACAATATAATTTCTAGTAGTATGAAAGCCTACCTTTTCTAAATAATCACAAAGTAATGCCATTGATTGATATTCTTCGTTTCCTAATTCTGGATGGTCATACATTTGTTTAACTAAATACATATACTCATCAATTTTACTTTCAATACTATGAATGATATTTTTTTCTAAATTCATATTGATTACATCCTTTCTTTTAAAAAATAAGCAACAAATGTTGCTTATTCTTCAATTGCATTTACTGACAATTCTTTAGCATCTATAATCCATTTTTCCATATTACCACTTTCAATAGCTTCATTAATCACTTCATTACATACTTCAATAAGTGAATGATATTGATCTCCTATAGGAAATCCTATTACATTAGTAGAATAAACTTTATCTGGATCTAGATTAAATTCATTTTTAGGTAAAATTTCTAAATCTGGAAAACTACTTAAAAATCCTTGACTTTGTGTAGTAGAAACAACTACTGCATCAACATCTCCTGAATTTAATGCTAATACTAATGCATCTGTAGTACCTAATTGCTTAATATTTTTTTCATCTGTTAATTTTTGTGCTAATTCATATTGAATGGAACCAGTTTGTGCTCCTATTTTTATTCCTGATTTTTTAATTTGTTCTAATGATGTAAACTGATTAGCATTTGATTTTTTAACAAGTAACCCTTGATATCCTGTTTCATCTTCTCTTTGATATCCATTAGAAAACTGCATCACTTTTTTTCTTTCTTCTGTTTTTGCAAATCCTGATATTGCTAAGTCTACTTGTTTACTTTGAATATTAGCTAAAACACCATTAAAATCAGTAGCCTTTATTTCTAATTTTACTCCTAATTTATCTGCAATTGCTTGTCCTAATGAAATATCTGAACCAACAATTTGTTTATTTCCATTTGCATCTAAACAATAAAACTCTGATGGTGGAAAATCTGGTGAAGTTGCCATTGTAAGTACTCCACTTTCTTTAATCTTTGTTAAAACATCTTTTTCATTAGATGTACCACAACCTGTTAATGAGATAATACATAATATTACTAAACCTAATTTTGTTATTTTATTCATATTCATTTCTCCCTATTTATATCATTATTTTTTCTAAAAATTCTTTAGTTCGAGTATGTTTTGGCTGATCAAATATCTCCTTAGGAGATCCTTGTTCTAAAATGATTCCTTGATCCATAAACAATACTCTTGAAGCAATTTGCTTTGCAAATCCCATTTCGTGAGTCACAATCACAATTGTCATTCCAGCTTGAGCCAAATCTTGAATTACGTTTAAAACTTCTTTAACCATTTCTGGATCTAGTGCAGATGTTGGTTCATCAAATAACATTACATCTGGTTCCATTGCAAGCGCTCTAGCAATCGCAACACGTTGTTTTTGTCCACCTGATAAAGTTCCAGGATAAACATCTTTTTTATCCTTTAAACCAACTTTTTCTAATAATTGTATTGCTTTATCACGTGCCTCTTGCTTACTTATTCCTTTTACTTGTACTGGTGCTAACATAATATTTTCTAAAACACTCATATGTGGAAATAAATTGAAATGTTGAAATACCATTCCAATATGTTCTCTAATTTGGTTAATATTGGATTGTAATGGGGAAGTTAATGGTTGATCTTTAAACCATATTTCTCCACTTGTTGGAGTTTCCATTAAATTCAAACATCGTAAAAATGTAGATTTTCCAGACCCTGATGGTCCAATAATTGCAATAACTTCTCCTTGTTCTATATGAAGGTCAATCCCTTTTAAAACCTCTATATCCCCATATTTTTTTTGTAAATTAACAGTTTTTATAATCATTGTTCATTCTCCTTTCAATACGTCCCATAATAAACGTCAATACTGTAGTCAAGAATAAATAGATTAATGCAATAATAATTAATGGTTCAAATGTACGATATGTTGCTGCTTTGACAATATTTTGAGTGTACATCACATCAAAGACACCTACCACTGATACAATAGAAGATTCCTTAATCATCTGAATAAATTCATTACACAAACCTGGAAGAATTACTTTTACTGCTTGAGGAATAATAATTAATTTCATTGTTTGAAACTGAGTTAATCCAAGTGATCTTCCCGCTTCCATTTGTCCTTTATCTATAGAATCTACTCCCCCACGCAACAATTCACAGACATAGGCACCAGAATTAATTGATAAAGCTACTGCTGCTGTAATAAATTCACGACTTCCATATTGACCTAATACTGGAATCCCTGGCAAAGTAATACCAATCATCGGTAATCCATATAACCATATGTATAATTGTAACAATAATGGAGTTCCACGAATAATTTGTGTATAAAGTCCTCCTATAACATTGAACACTTTATAGCGTGAACGCTTCAACATAACAGCAAACAATCCAATCACCGAACCAAAAAATACAACAATCAAAGATAATAGGATAGTTAATACTGTTCCTTCTAAAAAGGTAGGTAGCCATTTTTCCATACTACCAAAATCTAATACCATTGAATTAAATAACATCTTATTACTCCTTTCATTAACAAAAAAAGTCTCTTGAAAATCAAGAGACGAAATATCGCGGTACCACTCTTCTTGGCACTTGGTACATAATCTGTACAAGTGCCCACTCTTGCTTGTAAGGTAAGCAATACCAAATACTCTACTTTTTTTCAAGTATTTTCCTCCTAAGTGCGTTTCATCATGACTTATGCGTTAATCTTTCACCATCATTAACTCGCTATACCACTTATCATCATTACTCTCTTATTCAACGGATTTATTATATGAATCCAATTATACCTATATTTTAACGTGTGTCAATACATTAATTTTTCTTCCTGAATTTTAAATGTAGCCGGGACTTTGACAGTTGTAATTAATCAAAATCATTGTTTGACCCTATAAATATA
>JAHHSU010000020.1 GCA_020025035.1 Thomasclavelia sp.
ATAGGACATATTAGTTTTCTGCAACAATAAGAATTTATCACATTCTGTTCAGACATTATTCAACAATATATACACTAAACTTGTCGTATCCTTCATTAAGTGCTATACTTTTAAATAGAAAAATAGAGGTGTTAATGATGAAAAAAACTTCTGACATTGATTTTAAAAAATACGGTAAAGTATACAATAAACCAATTAATCTAGAAACTCACAAAATGTCGTGTCATCAAATCATTGATACAAATAAAACGATTAGTTATCTTTTTCGATTTGATCAAGATGTATATATTGAATTATATAATGGCATTGCATGCCTAATGATTGGTCTAGAACCTAAAAATCATAAACTTGAATTATATACATTAAGTTCTCAAGTTAAAATTAAAGCAGGATGTTATTTTAATGTAATTCCAATATCTAAAATAATTTCTTGTTACTTGCTTACACCAACAAATTTAAAATACCAAACATTTAATATTAAACCGTATGAATATAATGCTATTACGCCAAAAATCCACGTCTACGAAATTTTAGGTCACTATTATGGCATTAAGGCACCAAAATATCATTTTAAAGGAGAACAACATAGTTATTATGAATTAACCTATGTAGATTATGGAACATTAGAAACCACTGTCAATGAGCAATCCTATCAGTTACACTCTCACGAATTTATGATATATGGTCCTCATCAATTTCATACTCAAATGATTACAACTGATCAATCATGTTCTTACTTAACGATTTTATTCAATATGGATATTGACAACGATCAATCCCTACTCAATGAAGTTTTTCATTGTACAAATGATGTGCATACCACATTTAAAAAATTCATGAAACATTCTAGTAGTGACTTGCCTTACTCTCAAACATTAATGTTATGTTACTTACAAGAAATTATCGCTTTAACATTGCAATCTAGAATTGATATTCAAGTAAAAGAACCTTGTAAAATGATTGGTAATACAGCTATTCATTACCATCAAAATGAATTATTATGTAAAATATTAGAATATATGAATGATAAAGTATGTGAACCTTTAACAATTGAAGAAGTATGTCATCATTTTTCTATATCAAGATCATTACTACAATCATTATTTAAAACAAATATGCATGTCTCTCCAAAAAATTATCTTAGCAATATAAAACTTACAAAAAGCAAAGAAATGATATTAGAAAATAAATATACCATTAGCGAAATAGCTTTTACATTAGGGTTTAGCTCTATTCATTACTTCTCTAGACTATTTAAACAACATTTTCATATTCCACCTAGTGAGTATGCCAAAAAAATATATCATGATAATGAAAAGTAGGACATAGTCCTACTTTTTTCTTATTTACGAACTGCTTGAATACTATAACGAGATACTTGAACTACCACTCCTTTAGATAATTCAATATCAATATCATCATTGCTTATTTTTACAATTTTACCATAGAAACCACCCGCGAAAACAACATTGGCTCCTACTTTAATTTTTTCTTGTAATTCTGCCATATTTTTTCTTTGTTTTCTCATGCCATTAGCTGACATAATCATTAATACAACGCCACATATTAAGATTAGTACAAGCATTGTGGCACTTGACCACCCTATTATTTCCCAATTCATTATCTCACTCCTTGTTCATTATACTTTGGAATAAGGATATAATGTTACCCCTTTTACCACACGATTTACTTCTCCAGTTGGACAAGGATTATCAGGTGTAATATGCATAGATAATGATTTTAAAACAGCAAGTGTTTGTGCAAATTCAATATATGCTAGTCCTAAAAATCCATTATCTAATTTCTCATCAAAATCAAACGATATTGTATAATCTACTAATTTTTCAATATCTTGATCTAATTTAGACATCACTGCAACAATTTTATTTCCTTTACGTTGTGCACTCATCTCTTTAATTAAATCTACTTCATACACTCTAGTATATGCATCATCACTTAGATAAATGACAGTCAATGTATCATCATTAATAATTGATTTTGGACCATGTCTAAATCCTAGAGGTGTATCAAACATTGTAACCACCCCTCCTGCAGTTAGTTCTAACATTTTTAAAGCAGATTCTTGAGAGAATCCTTTTAAACAATTACTTCCTAAATACACAATACGATTAAAATCGTATTCATCTACGATGTTAATTACTTGTTCATAATATTTGTCTAAAAACTTTTGGCCTTGACGACTTACTTTTGTTATCACATCAATAATTTGATCTAAATCATCTAAATGAAAACATAATAATGTCGCCAAATACATATTGGTAAAACTTGATGTCATCGCAAAACTTTGATCATGTGTTTCTTTAGTTAAATTAATTGCAAGACACTTGCTAGTTGAAGCAGCTCGTTTAGACAATGCACCATCCTTATTACAAGTTACAAATAAATGATAAACATTTTCACACACTGTTTCTGCTACATCTACTGCACCAATTGATTCTGGTGAATTACCAGATCTACCAAAACTTATTAATAATGTTGGCTTAGTTCTAGATAAATAAGCCTCAGGTGTTGCAACTAAATCTGTTGTTCCATATGATTTTACCTTATGTCCTAGCTTTCTAGATAAACATGGAAACAATGCATTTCCTACAAATTCACTAGTTCCTGCACCTGTTAATATCACATCATAATCTTCACATTGAATTACGTTATTTATAAAATCTTGTAATTCTGTTTTCATTTCTTTAATTTGAGCACAAGTTTTAATCCATGTTGCAGGTTGTTGGTAAATTTCACTAATTGTATAAATCGATGAAGTTTTTTTCATTTTTTCTTCATTCATTCCAAAAATAGTATTCATATTATTCCTCCTATCCTAACCATATTATATAGTCCTATTTATAAATTTCAATTCATCTGTTAAAAATGATAATTTATATGTTAAAAATGATAAACATACAAAAATAAGGTCATAAAATTACACCTTTATCAATAAAAAATATAAAGACTACTATTCAAAATTACGATATAATAAAAATAAAGGGGGGGCTATTATATGATTATTCAAAGTAAAAAAGTATGGATTGGGGATCAATTTATTCAAGCACAAATCGAAATGAATGATTCAAAAATTATCAATATCTATCCATATAATACTAAAAAAGTAGATATAGACTACCAAAATAACAAAATATTACCTGGATTCATTGACATACATTGTCATGGTGCCTATGGATTTGATACAAATGATGCTAATGAAGAAGGATTAAAATATTGGCTTGAACATATTGTAGAAGAAGGAGTAACGGGTTTACTACCTACTACAATTACACAAAGTGAAGAAATATTAACAAATGCACTTAAAAATGTAGCAAAAGTTGCAAGTCAAAAATACAAAGGTGCACAAATTTTAGGAATTCACTTTGAAGGACCTTATTTAGATATGGTGTATAAAGGCGCACAGCCTGAGCAATATATTGTAAAACCAACTATTGAGCAATTTAAAAAATATCAAAAAGCAGCAAATGGTTTAATTAAAGTCATTACCATGGCAACGGAGACAGATGAAGACTTTCAACTAACAAAATATTGTGCAAATCATGGAATCGTTGTAAGTATTGGTCATTCTGCTTCTACGTATGATCAAGCAATAATGGCATATGCTAATGGAGCTCGATCAATGACTCATGTATATAATGGGATGACACCTTATCATCATCGTGATAATGGACTAGTTGGAGCTGCCATGCGTATTCGTGGAATGTATGGAGAAATCATTTGTGATGCAAATCATTCTACCCCTGTTGCATTACATGAATACTTTCAAGCAAAAGGTCCAGATTATGCCATTATGGTAAGTGATGCATTAATGGCAAAAGGATTTAAAGCAGGAACTAAATTTATTTTTGGGGGAAATGAAATTGAAATCTATGAAGATGGTAGTGCTCATTTAACTGCAACTAAAACACTAGCTGGTTCAACATTAAAAATAAATCAAGGATTAAAAATTTTAATTGAAGATGCTTTAGTACCTGTACAAACAGCGATAAACTCATGTACTAAAAATCCTGCTACATGCATTGGTCTAGGAGATAGTAAAGGTTCTATTCAAGTGGGTTACGATGCAGATTTAACAATTCTTGATAATGATTACAATGTAATAGAAACATATATATTAGGAGAACAGATGATTCATGGCAAAGACAAAAAATAAAAATATTACTCTTTCAGGCAGAAATATTTATCAAGATAAAAATGGTAGAAATATTTATTATGACTATCTTACTAAAAAATTTATGTATATCAATAAAGAAGATGAAAATAAGTTTTTCATTTATAAAAATAGATTTGCAATTATTATCTTATTAGTTGCATTAACCTATGATATCTTGTTTAAACAAAATCAATTATATGCATTCATTGGTGCATTAGTTTTAGAAATCAGTTTTGAAATATACTATAGAACACGTATTTTTTCCAAACTAAAACAAGCAAAAAACATGGAAAAAAGAAAACGAATTTCACCTATTACAAGTATTATACAAAATAAGAATAAACCAAAAATTATTAGTCTTATTGTACTTTATCTTTTATTTGCAATTTTACTTACAATCAATACGCAAATAGAAAATTATAGTTTAGGAATTACACTAATATCCTATCTACTAGCTATAGGAGCACTATATTTTTCTATACTACATTTAATAGCTTTTATAAAACTTAAAAAGGATTAACTAAACTTAATCCTTTTTCATTCACTAAATCACTCTATCATTAAAAAGATAATATTATTTTGTAAAATTGAAAATAACAATCTAAACAAATCAACACAATGTTATAATATAAACATATAATAAATATAGGAGGAATATCATGAAATACAACCCATTAAAAGATATCGTAAAAAAACAAAAAGATGGAAAAGCAGTAGGTGTTTATTCTGCATGTAGTGCCAATGAATACGTTATACAAGCAGTAATCGAAAAAGCTGCTAAAACTAATAGTATTGCATTAATTGAAGCTACAGCAAATCAATGCGATCAAAACGGAGGATATACTGGCATGACTCCCCAAGCATTTATGGATTATTGTTTAGAAATTGCTAGTATTGCAGGTCTAGAACATTCAAGATTGTTTCTAGGAGGAGATCATTTAGGTCCATTAACGTGGACACATTTAAATGAATTAGAAGCCATGGAAAATGCAAAAGTATTAATTCAACATTATGTGCGTGCTGGATTTACAAAAATTCATATTGATACTTCAATGAAATTAGCAAGTGATAACCCTAATGATCGTTTAAGTGATAAAATTATTGCAAAACGTGGAGCGTTTTTAGCAAAAGTAGCAAATGAAACATATCAAGAATTATTACAAACAAATCCTAATGCTACTCCTCCTGTCTATATTGTAGGAAGTGAAGTTCCAATTCCTGGAGGACAACAATCAAGCAGTGAAGATACTGGGATACAAATTACAAAAGTAGACGATTTTAAATCAACTGTAGAGACATTTAAAGACGCATTTAAAGAAGCAGGAATTCAAGAATTATGGGATGATGTGATTGCAGTAGTAGTACAACCTGGTGTAGAAGAAAAAGACGCAGGTTGTGTAGAATATAATAGAAATAAAGCTACTGAGTTAATGAATGCTATTAAAGATTATCCAACATTAGTATTTGAAGGACATTCTACTGATTATCAAACTAAATACAAATTAAAAGAATTAGTTGAAGATGGTGTTGGCATTTTAAAAGTTGGTCCTGGATTAACTTTTGCGATGCGTGAAGCATTATTTGCCCTAGCAAATATTGAAAAAGAAGTATTCCATGGAACAAATATTAAAACTTCTAATTTTATTGAAGTATTAGAAGATGAAATGTTAAAAAATCCTAATAAATGGGAAAAATATTATACTGGAACAAATACTGAACAATACATTAAAAGAAAATATTCATTTTCAGATAGATGCCGCTATTATATGCCTTTAAAAGCTTTGCAAGATGCCAAAAACCTACTAATACACAATTTACAAACACTAGATGAAATTCCTCTAAATCTAATTAGTCAATTTATGCCAATTCAATATACGAAAATAAGAGAAGGTCTATTAAAAAATACACCTGAAGAATTAATCAAAGATAGAATTTGTAATACAATAGATGAATATCTATTTGCAACTCATCAAGAGGAATTAATACAATAAACATTACGAGTAACTATCTTATCATTAATTATAAAAAGATACTTTATTAAAAAGTATCTTTTTTTATATATTGTATTTATTTAGTGATGATTATGTTGATCCTTTATGCTTTGAAAGTATTTAGGTAAAGGAATCTTTTCATTAAATACTTTTAATAACAAGCCCATTAAAAAACAAATTAGAGTAAGAAGATAATTATTTATCCATAATGAATATAAAAATAATATAACATTAATTACTAGCCCTGTATAAAAGTATAATTTCATTCTCATCATCTTATTCACGTTAATCACACACACCTTTTGTAATGGCGCTATTGTATTAAAGTTCCTGTTTATTACATTATCTGCAATCCTTCCCACATTACCTTTATAAGAATGATATTTTGTTTTAGGATGCATACCATGTAATCCTGCATTATGCATAAGTCTTTGAACTCTTTTGTGGTTAATATTATAGCCACGATTAATTAGTTCATGATGAACTCTTCTAACACCATAACGACCTTTATTATCATTAAATATATGGGTTATCTGCTTCAATACTTCTTTATTTCTTTTAGCGACAATGTCTTCTTTACTTATTTCAAAGTAATATATAGATTTAGCTAGATCCATAATATCGTTTTGAACACTTCTACTAGAAACATCTAGTTCTAAAGCGAGATTATTAATATTTGCTTGATGGTTATTTAATAATTTGTGGATAATTATATTTTTTTAACCTCCATATTGTAACCCCTTTTCTATTTACAAAATAACATATTATTTTTTTTTTTACAATTACAAGTTTTTTCCAACAAAATGGAAAATTTTTAATATCTAAACCTATTAATTGATTTAAATATTAAGATAGTAATACAGTAGCATTATTTTATTCTATAAAAAAATAACCTTACTAAAATAATCAATTTTTAAACACAATAAAATCCCACCAGTATAAAGTAAAATCATTTACTTATACTAGCGAGATCAAGTTACTCTTAATTAATATAATTTGCAATATCGTATCCTGTTTTAATTGCATTTTCAATATCTAAAGCACGTTCCTTGCAATCACCAATTCTATATACTGGTATACAATTACTTTCTAATTTGTTTGTTTCAAATGTATTTGGTTTTGCACCAGCAGCAATAACTACAAAATCATATGGTAGTTTTAACTTTGTTTGTTCTTTAGATACACACACTACATAATCTTGTTCAATACTTTCTAGCTTATAAGAAGTATATTGTTGAACATTATGTGTTTGAAAACTTTCCATTAATGTTGGTAAAATAGTATTACTTACACCTCGAGCAATTTTATCAGATCCATCAATGATGCTTACACTACATCCTTTTTCAGCTAAGAATTCAGCAGTTTCACTTCCAACTAAACCACCACCAATCATTAAAACGTTACCATAAACTTGTCTTTTTCCTGCTAATATCTCCCAAGCACTACATACAGTGCTTCTATTAATACCCGGTATTGGTAATGTGAAATTAGTTGCACCAACAGCAACAATAACTGCATCTGGTTGAAGTGGTATAATATCTTCTTCTGTAACTTTTTTTCCAGTACGAATCGTAACTCCTAATTGTTGAATTTGGTTAACTAAAAATGTTAGACATCTTTCCATTTCCTCTTTTCGTGGAGGTATTTTTGCAATTTGAATTTGTCCTCCTAGACAGGTTTTTTCTTCAAATAATGTAACATGATGTCCCTTTATCGCTGCAACTCTAGCAGCCTCTAATCCAGCAGGTCCACCTCCTATAACAACTACATTTTTAGGAGAATTTGCTGGAACAATTTTTCTTTCTAATTCATAACCATTTTCAGCATTTAATACGCAACTTAAAAATTCTCGATTTTGTATTCGATCAGTACACCCTTTATTACACATAATACACTGACGTATATCTTTTGCTTTATTTTCCATTAATTTGACTACCCAATCAGGATCAGCAAGTAATGGTCTACCAATTGCAACAATATCAGCTTTATTACTATCTACAATAGAACTAGCAAGTTCTGGACTAACAATTCTTCCAACTGTACTAACTGGAATACTTACATTTTGTTTTATTTTTTTTGCGATATTGGCAAAAAAACCATAAGGTTGTATTCCCATAGGTGGGATAGTATCCGCAAGATTTCCAGTATGATTAGCTTGTGCAACATGTAACATATCTACCCCTGCTTCTTCTAACCATTTAGCAAATATCACTGCTTCGTCTTCATTAACTCCACCTTTTCCTCGTTGTTTTGTAACAATAGACAATTTATAATCGATGATCATATCTGGTACCGTTTTTCGAATTGCTTTTACTAATTCAATTGCGAATCTTGTTCGATTTTCTAAACTTCCACCATATTCATCAGTTCGATGATTTAAAATACTACTAGATAATGCACCAACTAATCTATCACCGTGAATCTCTATTGCATCGACCCCTGCCTTCTTAGCTCTTTTGGCACATTCACACATTTTGTAAATAATATCATTTAAGCTTTTTGGTGATACTTCATCAATATAATGAGTCATATCATATTTCATTTTTTTTCGAAGACCATCATAGTCTTTTTGTTCAAACATTTCAGTTAAAACTTCGCTATCATATTCTGGATGAAAAATTTGTATACCTAATTTTGCACCATATTGATGAACAGCATCTACAAGAGATTTAAAACTCTCTATTTGATCATCATTATGTAATTTTGGAACTGGGGTAAACGTATTAATTGGAGAAACATCTCCTACTACTATATACGCTACCCCACCTTTTGCAAGTCGTTCATAAAACGCTCTACTTTGAGGTGTTATTTTTCCATCCATTGATTCATATCCTGTTGTAAGTGGTGGAAACATAATTCTATTTTTTAACCTCGTATTTCCTACTTGAATACTTTCTAATAGCTTCATTATATTCACTTGCCTTTCTTATACTAATATTACATCATTTCTTGAATATATTTTAAAATCTCTAATTCGCACTTTTCTCTTGCATCTATACTAGCAAAATTATGATTTCCACCTTCAATTCTTACATAATTTTTATTACCAATATAACAATCCATATATGCCATACATGTTTTATCATCAACTAATTTATCTTCTGTTCCACAAATAATTAATACACTTCCATGATATCCTTTTGCATCATCAAATGGAGAATATTTTGCAAGGTCATAGTTAAAATCTAAACTAAATTTTAATCCTTCCATATCAGCGTATGTCATTCCTTGATTTTTAAAATGATCTGCACGTTCTTTACATCCATACCACATTCCAGCTCCTGGACACATTAAAATTAAACCATTTGGTTGAATTCTAGGTGCCACACTTGCAGCTACAAATCCACCCATACTTTGACCTGATAATATAATTTTATTCGTATCCACGCATGAAAGAGTTTTTACCCATTGATACACATCTTCTGCATCTTCAAGTAAGCTTGTAAAAGTCATTTCTTCAAATTCTCCATCACTTTCTCCACAACCATAAAAATCAAATCTTAAACATGCAATTCCATGTTTTTCTAATGTTCTAGCCATATGAGTATATGAATACTTATACCCAGACAATGTACCACCAAATCCATGAAGATGCAATACTACAGGGGGATTTTTTTCCCCCTGCGGTAATGTTAAAAAGCCACGTAATGTTTTTCCATTTCTATTTTTAATTTCTACATATTCAATCATTCTGCTATCTCCTCTTCTCTACGTTTTGCAAGTTTATCTAACATTTCTTTTGTTTTCTTTTTTGATAATGGATAAACAAATAATAATATTAACACTGCTACAAAATAACCTACAGCATAAATAGATGTGTATGATTTCCAAATATTTGCTTTTACTGCAGCTGTTTGAATTTTTTCATGAACATTATATCCAATCATTGCTAATACAAAACTACTTAAACTTGCACTTAATGCTGCTGCTAATTTTCTAAAAAATGAATAAGTAGAATAAACCATTGCTTCATTTCGATGTCCTGTTTGTAATTCTTGATAATCAATTGCATCATTAACCATTGCCCAAATTAACACTTGGAATCCACTAGCACCAATATAACAAATTCCATTAATTAAGATAAATAACATTGGATTTTGAATTGGGAAAAAGAATAAAATTGTAAATATAATTCCAGCAAACGTAGATCCATACATACACCATTCTTTTTTACCAAATTTCTTAGAAACATATTTAGTACCAATAAAAGTAATTAATGCATAAACTGTACTTAACATACCAGAAACTGACATAATTTTTACATTTCCAAAATAATCTCTAAACAAAAATACATTTAATCCATTAACTACACTAGCAGAAATCATCCCTGCTAAACTTGCTAAAATCAAACCTAATAACGCTCTGTTTTTTGACATATTAACTAATGATTCTTTAATACTATATTTTTCATCTTTATGTTCTGGCAACTCAACTCTTTCTTTACACCAGATTGTAGTCATATACAAACAAAATACTCCAATTGTTGCACAAATTAAAGCCATTAACGTAAATCTAGAAGCAACTGGATTATTATCTTTATATAACACTAATGGTCCAACAATAACAATAACTGTCATAAAAATAGTACCACCAAGACTTCTATAACGTGATAAATCTGTACGATGGTTAACATCATCAGTCATAACACTTGATAATGAACCAAAAGGAACGTTTACACATGTATAACATGCTTCATAAAGCACATAAGTTACTAAAATATAAATTAATTTTAATTTATAATCCCAATCGCTAATATCAATAAAACCAATTACACATAAAATTGCCATTGGAATACTAAAAGCTTTAATCCAAGGGATAAATTTACCCCCTTTAGTTGACTTTCTAGAATCAATAATTGCTCCTATAATTGGATCATTTACTGCATCCCAAATTTTTGTTATTAATAAGATAGTTCCTACATGTAAAGGATTTACTTTAAGTACTAATGTATAAAATGTTGTTAGGAACATTGCCCTAAATTGTTCTGTACAACAACACCCTAAATCCCCTAGCGTATAGCCAACCTTGTCCTTCCATGAAAATTTTCTCATTTTTTTCCTCCTTAATTGATTTCATTTTTAGAAACCGCTTTCTTATCCAATTACTATGATATACAATAAAACAAATTATTCATATACAATTATTGCTTGAAAACTATCATAAATTGATATATCATATAAAAACAAAATATGATAAGGAGAAAAATATGAAAGATGAATATTACATAAAGGAACATAAACTTACAGGAAAGAAAAAGTTTTTTGAAAAAAAAGAATATTATCGAATCATATTTATTTTATCAGGACAATGCAGTTATATTTTTGAAGATAAAGAATATTGTTGTAATACTGAAAATATGATTATTCTTAAAACAGATACAAATCTAACCCTTCATACTATGTCTTGCAAAAAAAATTTTGTTATTTTAGAACTTGGATTAACTGATACAATACTTACAAGACTATCTAATGATACTACTAAACTTCAGCCATGTTTTAATATTGTTCCTTATGCATGTGCATGTATATGTTCTGGTTCAGATACCACAATGCTGATAAAACATCTTGTAAAACAATTAAATCAAGCAAAAAAACACCAAGATGTATTTGGTGCTAAATTATACGAAGATAGTTTACTCACTACTATTCTTGTACTAACACTAAGAGCTTGTGTAAAAGCTGAATTTCAAACAGTTGTTAAAACTCCATCTAAAATTCCTTTAGAAGAAATCTTCATTTTTATACAACGTCATTTACATGAAGAAATCACACTTAATCGATTAGAAGAAGAATTTTATATAAGTAAATATCATATTTGTCGCGAATTTAAACGTGAAACAGGATTAACAGTACATAAATATATTGTAAAATCAAAACTTGATTTATGTAAACAGTTATTAGAAAAAGGTTATCCTATGATTGAAATCTACAAGACATGTGGATTAGGTAATTATAAT
Organism: Thomasclavelia sp.; assembly: GCA_020025035.1. Classification (GTDB taxonomy): domain Bacteria; phylum Bacillota_I; class Bacilli_A; order Erysipelotrichales; family Coprobacillaceae; genus Beduini. The sequence continues at coordinate 12,122 of JAHHSU010000020.1, forward strand.
AATTTATTCCGTGCATTTAAAAAGGAGTTTGGCATAACTCCTAAAGAATATGTAAAACAATTAAACAAGACAACAAAAGATTAATATTATTAACTTAAATTTTAAATGAAAAATGATCCATCTTTCTATATTTTACATTTGCAGCATCTAACATACGCTTGGCCGCATAGTCGCTTTTAGTACCACAATACTTATCATCTTCATAGATAATTTCAGATATACCTGATTGTATAATTGCTTTTACACACTCATGACAAGGAAACAAAGAAACATATATTTTACAATCTTTTAATTTTCCGATACTATTTAAAATTGCATTTAATTCAGCATGCACGACATAAGGATATTTTGTTTTATCTAAATCTCCATCACGAACAGACCATGGAAATTCACTGTCATCACACCCCCAAGGCAAACCGTTATAACCAACCCCTACAATTTTTTTATCTTGATTAACAATACAAGCACCTACTTTTGTATTAGGATCTTTTGAGCGATAGGCAGATAGCTTTGCAATCCCCATAAAATATTGATCCCAAGTAATGACATTATCCATTTTTTCACCTCATTATATAGTAATTACATTTATTCTTTTATTCCATTTCCTCATTTAATTGATCTAATAATTGTTGAAATTCATCAGGCAACTTAGAATCAAACACCATTTTTTTATTTGTTTTAGGGTGAATAAATCCAAGTGTTTTCGCATGTAAATATTGACCAAAACTACAATCATCTTTACGTCTTCCATATTTTGGATCACCATAAACTGGATGACCAATAAATTGCATGTGTACACGAATTTGATGTGTACGACCTGTCTCTAAACGACATTCTACTAATGTAGCATCCTTAAATCTTTTGATTACACGAAAATTTGTACATGCGTTTTTGGAATTAACGTCAGTAACTGTCATTTTCTGTCTATCTTTTTGATCACGACCAATTGGAGCATCGATTTTTCCATAATCATGGCAAATAACACCATGCACAATAGCTAAATATTTACGTTCCACACTATGTTCCTTTAATTGCTTGCTTAATTGTAGATGTGCATTATCATTTTTAGCTACCATTAATAAGCCACTTGTATCCTTATCTATCCTATGTACAATACCAGGACGAATTACTCCATTAATCCCTGATAAATCCTTACAATGAAACATTAATGCATTAACTAATGTTCCTTGGTAAATTCCAGCAGATGGATGTACAATCATCCCACTTGGTTTATTAATCACAATAACATCCGCGTCTTCGTATACTATATCTAATGGTATATCTTCAGGTTGAATATCTAACTGCTTATCTTCTTCAATTTCTATTGTCAAAACATCTTCCTGTTGTAACAAATAACTGCTTTTTTCATGGCTATCATTTACCAATACGTGACCATTACGAATCATTTGTTGTAATCTTGTTCTGGATAAATCACCTAAAACAGTAGCCAAAAATTTATCTAGGCGTGTCCCTGTATGTTCGTCTTGAATCGTTATTTTGATTGTTTCCATTGACTATACTCCTCATAAAAAATTTCTACACATACTAATAATACTCCTAAACAGATACACATATCTGCAATATTAAAAATTGGAAAATCATAACCAAACAACAATACATCTATAAAGTCTCGTACATAACCTAGCATCATTCTATCTAATAAATTACCTATTGTACCACTAAGTATTAATATTATTCCAAATCGAGTAAGTCTTTCTTTTTCTTTTGTACGAACAAAATATACACTTAATAGAATGATTGCAATAAACGCAACAATTATAAAAAACCAACTTTTTCCTTCTAAAATAGACCATGCAGCACCTTGATTTGTTGTATACGTAAAATATAAGAATTTATCAATCACTGTAATTCCATTACGAAAAGGCAAAACATCGCTTGCAACAATTTTACTAAATTGATCTATCACTAACATTAAAATTGCAAAAACTATAGCAAATATTGTTTCTTTTTGTTTTAAGTATTTCATTTATATCACCTAATTTTATTATACAAAAATTATCTAATAAAACAAGAAAAAAGGGATATAATTATCCCTCTATTACATCATGACAACGTAAACATATTTCTTCATTATACATTTGTTCTGTAGTAAACATACTCCAACATCTAGCGCATACATGACCATCAAATTTTTTAACTTTGATATAACATGAATCAAACTCCTCTAATCCATTAAAATCATCTACAATATCACACCAAGATACAATAAACATTTGTTTAAACGAATCAGATAATTGAACTACCTCTTTTACTTCAGGTTTTAAAGCAATTGTTAGCTTAGCTTCTAGAGATTTTCCGATTAATTTTTCATTTCTTTTTAATTCTAAAGCTTTTAACACATCTTTTCTAACTTCTAAAAACTGTAAGAATAACTGTTGTATTTTATCTTCATCTGGAATTGGTAATAATTCTGGTGCTTTTTCTAATGCAATCGATACTTGCTTTTGATCATTAAAATCAAAATAGTCATGTAATTCTTCTGTTGTAAATACTAAGATTGGTGCTAATAAACGCACAAGTGTTTGAATATTATAATAAAATACTGTTTGAACTTGTCTTCTTCTAAGATTATTTTCTTTTTCAATATATAATATATCCTTTGTAAAATCTCCATAAAAAGAGCTTAAAGTATTAATCATATAATTTGTTAACAAATGAGTAACTTCAGCAAAATCATAGTTATCATATGATTTTTTTGTTGCTTTAATTACTTGATTTAATTCAGATAATACATATTTATCGACTAATTCTAAACGATCTATTTCTACAAGATGTTCTACCTTAAATCCATTTAAATTTCCATGTAAGAATCGTAGTGTATTTCTTATTTTACGATAATTTTCTGAAACTTGCTTCATGATTTCATCTGAAATACGTACATCTTGTTGATACGCAACAGATGCTACCCATAATCGAACAACGTCTGCACCATATTGATTTACAAGCTTTACTGGATCAACAGTATTTCCAATTGATTTAGACATTTTATTTCCTTTACCATCTAATACCATCCCATGAGACAATACTGTTTTATATGGTGCTTTTCCATAAATTGCTGTTCCTGTAATTAATGAAGAATTAAACCAACCACGATATTGATCACTTCCTTCAAAATATAAATCTGCAGGATATTGATGTAACCTTTCTTTCATTACTCCAGTATGACTTGATCCAGAATCAAACCAAACATCCATAATATCAGTTTCTTTTTTAAAAATTCCATTTGGTGAATGTGCATTTGTATAACCTTTAGGTAATAAAAACGTTTCGTCCTTTTCAAACCAAATATTAGAACCATATTCTCTAAATAAATTAGAAATATGTTGGAATACATTTTTATCCATTACAGGTGTACCATCCTCACAATAGAAAATAGGAATTGGAACTCCCCATGCCCTTTGTCTTGAAATACACCAATCTCCTCTATCTTTAATCATATTATATAAACGGATATGCCCCCATGGATTAATCCAATTAGTATTATCAATTTCTTTTAATAATTGATCTCTAATTTTATCAACTGAACAAAACCATTGTGCTGTCGCTCTAAAAATAACTGGTTTTTTTGTTCGCCAATCATGTGGATAAGAGTGTGTAATGAATTCTAAATGTAAAAGATGTCCTAACTTCTCTAACGTCTCTCCAACTATTTTATTTGCTTTTTCAACATGTTGTCCCTTTAAAAATTCTCCAGCCTCAGCAAGCATTAATCCTCTATCATCAACTGGGCATAATACTGGTAAATCATACTTCATTCCAACATTAAAATCATCTACCCCATGTCCTGGCGCAGTATGAACACAACCTGTTCCTGCATCCTCTGTAACATGATCTCCTACAATGACTAATGTATCACGCAAATAATATTCATCAATGGATGCAAATGGATGTGTACATACAATGTATTCTAATTCTTTTCCATGATATGTTTTTAAAATCTTATAATTTTCTAATCCAAATTTATCACATAATTCAGATACTTTACTTTCAAGCATAATTAATTTTCCTTTAGTCGTATCCACTACTGCATACTTTAAATCTGGATTTAAGCAAATCCCTGTATTTGCAGGAATTGTCCATGGAGTTGTTGTCCATATAACAAACTTTTCATCGCCATCTAATATTCCTTTTCCATCTTTTACATCAAATGTAACAAAAATAGTTGGTGATTTAACATCATGATATTCTATTTCTGCTTCTGCTAATGCTGATTCTGATGAATATGACCAATATACTGGTTTTTTCCCTTTATAGATTAATCCATCTAATGCCATTTTCGCAAAAACGTCAATTTGATTTGCCTCAAAACTTGGATGTAAGGTAAGATAAGGATGATGGTAATCAGCCATAGTTCCCATTCTAATAAGTTGTTCTTTTTGTTTTTCAACTTGCTCTAATGCATACTCTTTACATTTATTTCTAAAATCAACAATATTCATTTCTTTTCGGTTTACACCTAATTTTTGAATTGCTGATTCAATAGGAAGTCCATGTGTATCCCATCCTGGAATAAAGTGAACATAGTATCCATTCATTTGTTTATGACGTACAATAATATCTTTAATTACCTTATTTAACATATGACCTATATGCATATTTCCATTAGCATATGGTGGGCCATCATGAAATACAAAATCTTCATTCCCCTTAGTTTTTTCATCTACTAAATGAAATAAATCCATTTTTTCCCATCTATCAATAAATTGAGGTTCTTTTTTAGGGAGATTCCCTCTCATTTCAAATTCTGTTTTTGGCATTAATAATGTATCTTTATAATTCATCTTTTTTTCCTCCTTATATAAAATTAAAAGACCTCCTTAAAAAGGACGTCTTTAACGCGGTACCACCTTCATTCATGATATCATCATGCACTTTTCATCTTAACGCGATTAACGACACACCTCTACTATATTCAAGGGGCAATTCCAGAGTGATACAATATCATTATCATTGTTAATTTTCACCATCCATTAACTCTCTATAAACTTTAATGATATCCTGTCTCCTTCACAATATTTATTATTCACTTTCGTCAACTAATTCATTTTCTTCATTAATTAATATAAATACTTCAGAATTATCAATTGTCTCCATTAATTCCTTAGACATTTTTTCAATATTTGCTCTAAAAGCAATTGCTTGATCTTTATATCCTTCTACTTCTTTATTTAGATCATGGACATAATCTAATGATTCTTTTAAAATCATATTTGCATTCTTCTTTGCCTTTTCTATTAAAGTACTTGCTTCTTTTAAAGCTAATCGTGCAATCTCTTCATTAGTTCTATCATTGATATTTACTCTATGTTGAAGAAGTTCTAATTGCTTTAAAGCATCTTCATGTTCTTTTTTTAGTTTAGAAATTTCTTCATCTTTTGAACGTATTATAGAATCATAATTTTGTATCATAGTATTTACTTGTTTTTTATTTAACCCAAATAATTGTTTTTTACAACTTACATTTGCCACTTGCTCCACCTCACTTATAAAAATAACATTCAATGACATAGTTATTGTTTCTAGTAGTCTTATTTAAATAAACAATTTTAACTCTCCCATATTTTCTTAAGGATATTACATCATCATTATGACATAAAAAATCACTTTCGACAACTACTTTATGGTTCACTTTAACATATCCTGCATGAATATATTTTTTTGATATACTTCTAGATATCTTATAAATTGCAGATAACAACACATCAATGCGATAGGAAGCAACAATAATTTGTCTTACATCAAAATCATTGTGTGCTTCTACTATTTTATTTTCATTTTGAATGATAACTGTTGTTTTCTTTATTTTTGTTACTTCCATTTGAACCAAAGAAGATATTTTTTGATTACAAGCAACAAAAATAGTCCCTTGATGAACTACAATATCTCCAAACATATGTCTTTTTATATTAGTGGACATCAATGCTCCAAGTACATCTGCATGTGTAATATTTGTAAATTGTTGTTTGTAATGAATGGTTAATACATCTATTTGAAAATCATCTAAACTAATTATAAAGTACTTAGGAGCAATAATTGCTCGCTTATTTTCAGAGTTTCGTATTCCTCCATCAAATACAACTTGTAACTCATCATATGAATTCACAAGTGATTGTACTATTTTTTGATGATATGGAGATAAAAATTCTGTTAAAACAAAAGTTTGATAATCTATACAATGTAAAATATGATGAAGAATTTTTTGAACAAACTGTTCTTCTCCTTTAAAATGTATATCAATATGTTCCATAGAAAAAAAGAAGCATATGCTTCATTTTACTATCCTTCTATTTCTTCAGAATCGTCCATTGTAATTTTACCATCTACCCCAATATTCTTTGGCGTACATAAAAATATTTTAGGACCAATCTTTTGAATATCTCCATCAATGGCAAAGATAACACCACTTAAAAAATCAATAACACGTTTTGATTGTTCTTTTTGTAATCGATGTAAATTTACAACAGCAGCTTTTTTTTGTTTCAAGAAATTTGCAATATCTTGTGTTTCACTATATGCTCTAGGTTCAAATAAAACAAGTTGACTATCTTTAGAACCTCCAAATTTTTTTACTGCCTCTGCAGTTTTTACAGAATGTGGCTTTTCAAAAATACTACTTGTTTTTGGTTCAACATCTATTTCATCAGAAAAATCTTCTGCCATTTCTTCTTCGTCAGTTGCAAAAATCCAATCTTTAAATTTACCCATGATATAACCTCCTAATGACAATTCCTATTCATTATATCATACTATTTTTTAAATTACAATTTTTTCACCTCAAAATAAAAAAGGTATAAATTGCAATAGTAAGTGTCAGTATGAACCATAAAGTTTCTCGTACATATAATTAGCTGACTTTCCATCAAATATCTTTCTTGGATATTCATTCATAAATTTCTCTATTTGCTTAATTGTTTCCTTACTATATTTTGATATATCTTCTCCTTTTGGTATAAATCTTCTTATCAATTTATTATTATTTTCATTACTTCCTCTTTCATATGAACAATAATTATGCGCATAAAAATACTGTATCCCCATTTCTTCTATTGCTTTAGAAT
>JAHHSU010000021.1 GCA_020025035.1 Thomasclavelia sp.
AAAGGTAGTAGTATAGAAAATATGTAAAAACTAAGTAAGGGATGATAAAACCTTGCATTGTAAGTAGGAAGTGGAATTAAGAAATAAAAACTTATTTTCTGTTACATAAGTTTTACTTAATTTATTTATGAACTAATTTATCGTTTATTTATAATTCCACTTTCATTTTACAATTCAGGGCTACAATTTTGGTAACTAAAACAGTTAAAAGGTATTGATTTTCAATAGTGGTTATGCTATTATAAATAAGCGTTGAGCAAGATGCTTGAATAGCTCAGTTGGTAGAGCAATCGGCTGTTAACCGATCGGTCGTAGGTTCGAGTCCTACTTCAAGCGCCATGGCCTGTTGGAGAAACGGTTAACTCACATGCCTTTCACGCATGCATTCACGGGTTCGAATCCCGTACAGGTCACCATAAGTTGTTAATGTTACATTTAAATAAAAAAAAAGAGAACTTTATTATATAAAGTTCTTTTTTTTTATACAATTTAGGTCATTGTGAACAGATTTTTGTCGACCTTAATTTATTGATTTATAAATTTTCGTGGTATATATTGAAAACGTGTTGATGGGGATTAATGACATGAACGGAGGTGTAGGAATAGGTTTTGGTGATTTAAATTATTTTAATGGGAGAAAGGGAAAATAATATGAAGATGAATCGTATTTTAAAGTCTGTTTTATGTTTGGGATTATTGAGTCATACTATCGTTTCTAACTCTATTTTTACTAGTGCAAAAGATAACGACGTAGACAGGAATGAATTTATATATGAGGATAATCAACTTAATCTAGATTTTTCAACAATGGATCAAGATACAGATACTAAAAAAGCAGTATTTTCAATTGATGCAGGAAGAAAATATTTTTCAAAGAATCAAATTAAAGAGTTAATTAATCAAGCACGTATTTCTGGTTATACAGATATTCAATTAATTCTAGGAAACGATGGGTTACGTTTTTTATTAGATGATATGACAATTGAAGCAAATGGCAAGATTTATAAAAGTGATGATGTTAAAGAAGCTCTTGTAATAGGAAATAATGAATATTATAACGATCCTAATGGAAATTATTTATCTCAACAAGAAATGGATGAGATATTAGCTTATGCAAAAAAATTAAATGTAGGGATTATACCTGTAATTAATTCTCCAGGACATATGGATGCAATATTAGTGGCAATGAGTAGATTAGGAATTGATCATCCTATGTATCAATCATCTAAAAGAACAATAGATTTAAATAATGAAGAAGCAATAGCATTTAACTTAGCACTTATCCAAAAATATGTTAATTATTTTTCAAAATATTCAACAATATTTAATTTAGGATGTGATGAATATGCAAACGATGTAGATACTGGAGGATGGCAAAAGTTACAAGATAGAGGAGAATATCCTAAATTTATTGAATATGTAAATGTTTTAGCAAACATAGTAAGTGATGCAAATATGCGACCAATGTGTTTTAATGATGGAATTTATTATAATTCAGCGGATGAGTTTGGAACATTTAATAATAATATTTTAATTTCATATTGGACTGCTGGATGGTGGGGATTTAACGTTGCAAAGGCTAAATTTTTATCTGAAAAAGGACACCAAATACTTAATACAAACGATGGTTGGTATTGGGTATTAGGAAATTTAGGAAATACTGGATATAATTTTAATAATGCAATGAAAAATATCAATGATAAAGCGTTTACTTCTATTGTAGGAGACTTAGGGGATACTCGTTCTATTGGAAGTGTTCAAGCTGTATGGTGTGATGATCCTAGTCAACCACATGATATGCCTCGTATTAAGCAATTGATGAATGCATTTTCAACAAAATATCATGATTATATGATACAATATGCAAATTATAATGAGTTACACAATGTGCTTGCAAGTATACCAACAGATACTACAGGGTATACAAATGAATCAGTAGATTTTTTAAATAATAAAATTAAGGAAATTGAATGGAATTTAACAGATGATATGCAACATAAGGTTGATGAGTTTGTTGTCCATGTACAAAATGCAATTGATGGATTAGTGGTAGACAAAGAAATATTACGTCAAGAAATTGCAAAAGCACCAATCAATGGTGAAATGTATACAAGTAAAAGTTGGTACGATTACCAAAAAATGTTAGAAAGTGCTAAAGTTGTTTTGGAAGATCAAACTGCAACAATTCAAGATGTAAAAATTGCAGTAATGAATTTACAAGAAGCCTATGCTAACTTACAATTTAAAACACCTATAGATGATCAAGAAACTGTAGTAGATCCTTCTACTACAGATAATAGCCAAACTAATACTCCACTTACTGGGGATACAGTTCATAATGGATTTGTATTTGGAGTATTATTGTTAGTAAGTAGTGTAATGTTATTACTTAGAAAAAAAATTAAAAATTAATATTTCATGTAAAGACCTATCAACTATTTTATGTAAGTTTTATATATTTATTTAGAATTGCAAGTTATTATCCTATCTCTAGAAATCCTATTCATGATAGATTTCTAGAGATGTTTTTGATATGAGAAATAGTAGTTATTTATCAATTATAAAAATCCTCCTTTGGTATATCAATTACCATGGGAGGATTGTTTTATATAAAATATTTTATTAGTTATATGTGTAGTTTATGCAATATATCCTTTTTGTTTAATGATTTCAATAACAGACATTACATGTTCATAACATAATTCTTTAGTACTAGCTTCTACCATTACACGAATTACTGGCTCTGTTCCACTTTCTCTTACTAAAATACGTCCATTATTTGCAAGAGATTCTTCTACTTTTTTAATAGCATTTTGTACGTCTTTATCTTCTCTTGTTGTTTTTTTATCTTTTACTTTGACATTTTTAAGTAGTTGAGGATAAATGTCTACAGGTTCTACTAATTGTGAAAGTGTTTTTTTAGATTCTACCATTACTTCCATTAATTTTAAAGAAGTAAGAATTCCATCTCCTGTAGTTGCATGTTTTGAAAAAATAATGTGTCCAGATTGTTCTCCACCTATACAGTGACCATTTTTTACCATGTTTTCATAGACATATTTATCACCAACAGCAGTTTTTTCATATTGTATACCTAACTGATCTAGAGCCTTGTATAATCCTAGATTTGACATGATTGTAGTTACAATTGTATTGTTGACTAATTCTCCTCTTGACTTCATATACGTTGCACAAATATATAAAATTAAATCTCCATCAATGACACGTCCAAATTCATCTACTGCAATACATCGATCAGCATCGCCATCATAAGCAAAACCAACATCTAATCCATTATCTATTACGTATTTTTGTAGTACTTCAATATGAGTAGAACCACAGTTTTCATTAATGTTTAATCCATTAGGTTCATCATTAATAACATAGGTTTTGGCACCCAATGCATCAAATACAGCTTTTGCTACTGCACTAGCACTTCCATTTGATAAGTCTAAACCTACTTTAATATTTTTAAATGCACGTGTTGGAATAGACATTAAATATCCAATATATCGGTTTCTTCCCATTGAAAAGTCGATTGTTCTTCCAATGTTTTCTTTAGTTGCAAGTGGAATATCTTCTCCAATTCCATCAATGTAATCTTCAATTAATGCTTCTACAGATGCGTCAAGTTTATGTCCTTTTTCATTGATAATTTTGATTCCATTATCATAAAAAGGATTGTGCGATGCACTAATCATAATTCCAGCATCAAATTCTTCTGTGCGAACTACATAAGAAACTGATGGTGTAGTTGTAACATGTAGTAAGTACACATCTGCACCACTAGCTGTTAAACCTGCAACAAGAGAATATTCAAACATATAGCTAGATCTTCTTGTATCTTTTCCAATCACAATTTTTGCTTTTTTATTTCTAGAATAATACCATCCTAAATATCTTCCAACTTTATAGGCATGTTCTACGGTTAAATTGACATTAGATTCTCCTCTAAATCCATCAGTCCCAAAATATTTACCCATGATCAATTCCTCCTTGTTATAAAATACGATAATAGTATATCACAAATTAGAAAAAATAATGAAAAAAAGTAAAGATAGTATACCTGTTTTTTAAAATTTACGATTTATTCATAGCTAATACACCAGGAGCAACTTCGTAAATGTAGTGTGAATAAAACTCTTTCATTACTAAAATTGCATAATGTGTATCATAAGTCCCTGCTAATTCATAACAAGAATGCATTGCTAATTGTGCAAGACCAATATCAATGGAATGGATACTTACTTGTTGTTCACTTAGACATCCTAGAGTTGATCCACCTCTTATATCTGAACGATTTGTATAAAATTGATAAGGAACATTAGCTTTTTTACAACATTCAATAAATAATGCAGATGACATTGCATCTGTAGTATAGGCTTGTCTAGCACTATGCTTAATTACAATTCCTTTATTCATTGCGACTTTATTAGTTGGATCAGATAAATTACCATGATTTGGATGAATAGCATGAGCATTATCTGCAGATACAATCATAGAAGATGCAAGTGCTTGTAAATGTTGATCAGTAGTTTTATTTAAGGAATGACTAATACGTAATAAGGAGTCTTTTAGAAATGTTGAAGATGCTCCTTGTTTTGTCATACTTCCTACTTCTTCGTTATCTGCCATATAGAATACATTGATTGCTTTTGTTGGTGTTGCTTGAATAAATCCTTGCAATGAGGCAAATACACATTGTAAGTCATCTAATCTAGAAGAAGCAACGTATTCTTCATTTACCCCAATGAAAGTCCCTTTTGTTCTAGGGTATAAAAATAGTTCAGTAGCATAGATATTATTAACATCTTCATGAATGTTTTTAGCAATCAATTGGTTAAAAAAATCTTGATCTAAGCTAGCATTTCCAATAAGTGGTAACATATCTACTTGTACATTATAGGATTTTTTTGTATTTGCATCTCTATCTAAATGAATTGCAACATTTGGGATAATGAGTAAATCTTGATCAATATTTACTAATTTCGTTTCAAATTGATCGTTGTTTTTTACAATAGCTCTACCAGCAATAGAAAGTGGTCGATCTAACCACGTAGCACAAAGTGTTCCACCGTACATTTCTACATTTAATTTAGTATATTCGTTATCAGATTGTATTGTTGGTATTGGTTTTATTTTAAATGTAGGACTATCACAGTGTGTAGCCAAAATATTAAAATTGTACGTATCAATAGATGAACCAATAGAAAATGCAATTAATGCAGTTGTATTTTTAGATACAAAGTATTTTCCTCCAGGTTGTAATTGCCAATTTTCTCCTTCTATTAATTCCACAAAGCCTTCATTTTTTAAAGTATTTCTAACTGTATCATTTGCATGATAAGGTGTTGGACAATTTTCAATAAATTGAATTAATTGTTTTGATGTGTGGATATGCATAAAAAAAACCTCCTTTATTTTTTCATATATAGTATACCATAATTTTATTAAAAATAATTTTGCATTGTGATATATTTTTATATATGAATAAAGGATTTTCTATAACTTATATTAGATAATTTTAACCAAGTAAGATATCTAATGCCATCATAATCATAAAACCTATCATACAAGTAATTGTACTTAACAAGGATGAATCGTCTTTTTTTGATGTAGGAATTAAGTCTTCAACCACTACAAATAACATAGCTCCTGCTGCAAATACTAATGCGTAGGGAAGTATTTGATGAAATAATGTAGCAGCTAAATATCCAATGATTGCACTAGGTATTTCCACAATAGCTGAGAATTGACCATACATCATAGATTTAAATTTAGACATTCCTGCATTTTTCATTGGTAATGAAATTGCTAATCCTTCAGGTAGGTTTTGAATTCCTATACCAATAGATAATATTAAGGCAGCAATTTGTGCTTGATAGGATGTGTTTGCAAAAGCTACTCCAACAGCTAAACCTTCAGGAATGTTATGCAAAGTCATTGCAATCATTAATCTATTTGTTTTGGTGCATGAAAGGTAATGTGTATTTTGCATTGTATTAAAATATTTAGCTATGATTTTATCTAGTAGTCCTACAAATAAAGCTCCTATTACAAATACAATAGGTAACAAAGCTAGATAAAATTTGCTTTTTTCTTCTAAAATATCAATAGCAGGTAGTAATAAAGAAAAAAATGTAGCTGCAATCATAATACCAGAAGCTGTTCCTAATGCAATTGCATTTAATCGTTTATTTTTCTCTTTTACAAAATATACTAGCGTAGAACCTAAGGCGGTGAGTAACCAATTTAGAGTAGAACATATAAAAACAATCCATAATCTAGGTAGTGATAATAAAAATCCCATTTTTTGCCTCCTTTATTGCTAGTATATGATAATGCCTAGAAAATGTTGCTTATTTGTAGATAAAAATGATATATACATTCTTTATTGGTTATTCATGTATTAAGGTATGGGATGTATATTTTATTGAAGTCTTAAAAATTACTGATTATTTGTAGTGATGGGTAAATCTTGTTTTAAAACACAATCGCATTGGTATTGTATATTTAACTGATTTAATCTATCTAATATCTTGTTATCATAAGTATTAGGTTGTAACCAACATTTAGTGATGTTTAGTTGGTGAACATGATCAATGATATTTAAGTTGTATTTTGGAGCAGTTACAAAAACTACTAGATCTATATGGATATCATCAGGAATATCCATAAGTGTAGGATACATTTTATCTCCATCTACATATTCATACATTGGAGTGATTCCATATACATGATAATTTAAATTTTTTAAATGTTGATAGATGATATAGCCATATTTTTCTTGATGAATCGTAACACCAGTTACAGCAATGTTTTGAACGTTATTAAATAAGTTCATTATATTACATCTCCTTTTCTACAATTGAATAATCTTTGTTTTTTTCAATATCTTTTAATTTTCGCTGGATTGCTCTTGAGCGCACACCTACAAGTTTATCTAATTCTCTATTTGCTTGATCAATTCTTTGTTGTGTAGTGACTAATACATCATTAAATTTTTCAAATTCATATTTAACTGATCCTAGTAACTTCCACACTTCACTAGAATGATGTTGCAAGGCAAGCGTTTTAAATCCCATTTGTAAACTGTTAAGTAGTGCAGCCATAGTACTAGGGCCAGCAATACATACATGATAATCACGTTGAATAGTTTCAAGTAATCCTAATTTAATAGTATCAGCATATAATCCTTCAAATGGTAAAAACATAATTGCAAAATCTGTAGTATAGGGCGGTTCAATATATTTCTTTTGAATTTCTCTAGCAAAACCTTTAATTCGTTGAATTAGTTCGTTTTGTGATTTGGTAATTAATTCTTTGTCATTTAAATCATATGCATCTTGAAGTTTATAGTAGGCATCACATGGGAATTTAGAATCAATTGGAAGATAAATTTGTTCATTATTTTCTCCAGGAAGTTTGATTGCAAATTCAACAACTACATTACGTGTAGGAATAGGAGAACAATTGATTACATATTGATCTTTAATCAAGATTTCATTTAGAATGGATTCTAGTTGTATTTCTCCTAAAATTCCTCTAGTTTTCACATTAGATAAAACTTTTTTTAAATCATCTACTCCACTTACTAGGTTTTGTATTTCTCCTAAACCCTTATATAAGGATTCTAAACGTTCATTTACAATTTGAAAGGATTGATTAAAGTTTTGATCTAAACTAGATTGTAATCTTTGGTCAACTGTAAAACGAATATGATCTAATTTTTTGGTATTTTCTTCCTGTATTAAAAATAACCTATTTTCAATCATTTGACGTAATGCATTTAGTTTTTCTTCCGTAGTTAATTCAAGTGTTTGAAATCTATATTCTAATTGTAGTAAGGAAGAATTAAGTGATGAAGATATTGATTTCATATTTTGATTTTGTAAATTTCCAATTTCTTTTTGTAGTGTAGACATTAATTGAATATTAGATTGAATTTTTTGTTCTACCTTATTTGAAATTGGATTTTTTATTAAATAATATAATAATAGTATATTACTAATGAGTAATAATAGGATAATGATGTATGCCATTAAAATTCTCCTTTTTTTGTTGTTGTACTTTCATGATTATTGTATATAATCTATGAATAAAATGCAATTTGGTTAGTAAAGTTAAAGTATTTATTTGTCATGGGTTAATGGGTGTACAGATATATTTATAAATATAAACTATTTTATATTACGTTAATTTTTGATAATTTGCTTATATATTTATAAATGTTTTTATTCTTAAGGTATTAAAATGAAAGTAAATTTACGTTACTAGTGTTACATTCCATAATCATATCCTATAGTTGATGAACTTATTTGAAGTTTATTTATAATTTTATTTTTATTTTACAATATATATAAACACGACAAAATTAGACAAAATTTGTATTGAATGTAGTAGTATGGTATGATATTTTAAAGTAAAGAGAAACCATAGTGATAAAAAATGTGTGGTTAATCTTTATGATTGAATACGATAAAGGAGAATGAAAGAATGTATTGTAAAAACTGTGGAAAAGAAATTGACGATAATGCAGATGTATGTATTTATTGTGGTTCATTTACTAAATCAGAAGTAGAAGAAGATAATGGTGGTTTTGGATGGAGTCTTCTAGGTTGTTGTGTTCCAATTGTTGGACTTATATTGTATTTTTTATGGAAGGATTCTAAACCAAATAATGCAAAGGCAGTTGGAAAAGGTGCATTAATATCAGTAATTGTTGTTGCATCAGTTTATTTATTATTGTTTATGTTTGGAATACTTGCTGTATTGATATGATAAATATTTTATTGAAAATAAAGTATTGATATAAATATATGATGTTATTTACAAAGGTTTATCATCGAGTTTTATTATTTGTATATCAATGGTTACCTATTATATTTGGATGTCACTGTAAGGATGAACGTTCATTTTATTATCATCATAGAAAGTTTCCAATTTGTGCTAGATGTACGGGAGAATTACTTGGAATAGTATGTTCATGTATATGTTTTTATTTTTTTCAATTATCAGTGACTGTAAATGTTATATTATTAATACCATTAATAGTTGATGGATTCATACAGTTTAAAACGTCCTATGAAAGTAACAATATCAAAAGGTTAATTACAGGTTGTTTATTTGGTTATGGATTTTTTAATCTGTTACTTTTATCTTTTATGTTTATAGTAAACCTAGGAATGAAATTTGGCCGATACATTATTCAATAATATTGTAATTGGAAGATGAAGAATTTGTTATATAATAATAAAGGAGGTGTATAGGATGTATTGTAGAAATTGTGGAAAAGAAATTGATGACAAAGCAGAAGTATGTATAAACTGTGGAGTCTTTACAAAATCTAATGAGCCAATGGGAAGTTTAGAAAAGGTATGTTGGGGATTATTAGGCTTTTTTATCCCAGTAATAATAAGTTTAATATTATATTTACTATTAAAAAATTCTAGACATGATATTGCAAAGATGATTGGATTTGGTTCATTAGTCAAAATTGGATTGTATTTTTCAGTAATTATTTTATATTTATGCCTTTTTGTATTATTAGGTGGTTTAATATTTTTATAAAATAAAAACAACGCTTATTGCGTTGTTTTTTATTGGAGAGATTCCCATTCTTCGATGAAAGATTCTAGTTCTTTTTCTAATGTTGTAATGGTATTTGTTAATTCATTATATTTAAGATAATCATTAAGATATTCTTCATTATTTAATAATTGATTATTTTCTTGGATTAAGTTTTCAATATTAGATATTTGTTGTTCTAATTTATTAATTTGGTTTTGTTTTTTTCTTTGTATTGCTTGATTTAATTTACGTGTTTGGTAGTCAGTTTCTTTTGGTTTTAAATGATCTTTAGTATTAATATTTGAAATTAATATTTCATCATTTATATTTTTAGGAATAATACCATCTGGTTTTAATTCTACAATTCTAGTAGCTATTTTGTTGATAAAATAGCGATCATGACTAATAAATAAAATAGTTCCTTTATAATGTAATAAGGCATCTTCTAAAATTTCTTTTGATAAAATATCTAGATGGTTTGTTGGTTCATCCAAAATTAAGAAATTTGCATTTGTAAGTAATAGTTTAGCTAACATTACTCGACCCTTTTGTCCACCACTTAAAGATGAAATTTCTTGTAGTACATCATCATTTTTAAATTGTAAAGAAGCAAGTAAACTTCTTATTTGGGTATGATTTAGTTTAGGATATTCATCATGAATTTCATTAAAGATACTTTTATGAGGATGTAATGAACGAAATTCTTGATCATAATAACCACATTCTACTTTACTGCCAAACTTAATAGTTCCACTTGTTGGGGATAATTGTTGTAGTATTAATTGAAGGAGTGTGGTTTTTCCAATTCCATTAGGTCCAATTAATGCAATTCTTTCATTTCTTTTGATATCCAAATGAACATTTTTAAATAAATATTCTTGATGATATTGAAAAGAAAGATCTTCAATTTTTAATACATCATAGCCACTTTGTTCATTGATGACAAAATGAAGTTTCATGGGATCATTATCATGAAGTGGTTTTTCAAGTTTTTCCATTTTAGATAATTGTTTTTCTTTACTATTAGCTCTTTTAATAGATTTTTGACGATTAAATGATTTTAATAATGCGATACTTTCTTCTTGTTTTTTTATTTTAGCTTGTTGGTTTTGATAATGTTTTTTTTCAATTTGCAGGTTGCTTTCTTTTTGTTTTAGGTATTGTGTGTAGTTAGAATGATAGATAAAAGACTTTCCATGTTGTATTTCTAATATACTTGAACAAATTTGATCAATAAAATAGCGATCATGACTAACTGTAATGATTGCTCCTGAATAATTTTTTAAATATCCTTCTAACCATGTAATAGCATTTGTATCTAGGTGGTTAGTAGGTTCATCTAGTAATAGTATATCTGGATTTAATAACAATAGTTTCGCAAGTGAAACTCTAGTTTTTTGACCTCCTGATAGTGTATGAATTTTTAAGTTTAAATCTTCTGATGTAAAACCTAACCCTATAATAACTCCTTGGATTTTACTTTGGTAACTATAACCTTCTAATTCGTTAAATTGGTGTGAAAGCACATCATATTCTTTCATGATTTGATCTATGTTATGATGAGTGCTCATTAATTGTTCAAGTTCACGTAAACGTAATTCCATTTCAATTAAGGGCGTAAAAACAGATAATAATTCTTCGTAAATGGTACAATCTTGGTTTAAATTAGATTCTTGAGTTAAATAACCAGTCGTCACATTTTTAGGGATAAATATTTCACCTGAATCACAACTTTCTTGACCTGATATTATCTTTAGTAATGTTGATTTACCAGCTCCATTTATTCCAATTATCGCAATTTTTTCTCGCTCCTCTATTTTAAATGTAACTTCTTTTAAAATAGTAGTAGAACCAAAAGATTTTGAAATATTACTACATTGAAGTAACATTTGATCACCTTCCTTTTAACGAGTTTTATTGTATCAAATTTTATCATGATATTCAAAATCATTGATGAATTTATACTGATTTATTTCTATATATAGAAACAAATAATAAATATGATAAAAATTATAATATTTACTAACACAAATTGATACAAAATGATATAATATATAAAGAAGGTATGAGGGGTCAATATGGATAAAAAAGGAAGAGTTATCATAGAAAGTATGGTTGTTTTATTAGTAGGTGCTATTGGAATTACATCATTGTTGTTTTTGGTTGATCCATTAAGGATTAAACAAGAACAGTTTACCTTTGAACTTCATGATCATATTCCTACAGATCCCAAAAATTATATTGATGCAAATGATAATGTTTTAAGTGCTGTGACAATGAATTTTAGTAATGTAGATACAAACAAGGTAGGTACATATGAGGTGTCAGCTCAATATTTAGGAAAAGAATATTTTTTTAATATTCAAATTAAAGACACTGTTAAACCAATTGCAAAATTAGTACAAACAAAATATGAGATTTATGTCAATGAAACATTATATGCAAAAGATATGGTAAAAGATGTTGTGGAAGATTCATCTTATCATATATATTTTGATGAAGAGGGACATCCTGAGTCAAAGACGTTTACTGAAGCAAAAGTATATAATAATATATACATTATTGTAGAAGACGAACATGGTAATAAATCGCAACGATTAAGAGTAAGTGTATCTGTAAAACCAGATAATGATAAACCAATTTTAAGAGGAATTCGTGATAGTGTAATTCCACTTTATGAACCATTTGATCCTTATCAAGGAGTAGAAGCATTAGATAAAACTGATGGTAATATTACTAATCGTATCGATATTCATGGGGATGTAAATACCAATCAACCAGGTATTTATCAAATTACTTATAAAGTGACTGATTCTAGTGGGAATACTACAATAAAGATGCGAAAAATTGTAGTAGAATCATAAAAGGTGAAAATATTTTTCACCTTTTATAATTTACTTTCCATGTTTATAAGTCATATATCTTGTATTTAGATAATACCTTAGTAGAAATGTATAATGATTTATAAATAATTAATTAGATTAGCTTGGATAATGTGAAAGTTAAATATTAAGGAACAGCCCTTGACAAATATAAAATTCAAATCTATACTTTTAGATGTTTTCAATGAGGTGACATTTAAGTGAAAACAATTTGTGATAAAGGAGCAAAATGATGAAATTGAATGCAAGACAAATTGCAATTAATGCTTTCATTGCGACACTCTATGCTGTTTTTACAATAATGATTACCCCTATTTCATATGGAAACCTTCAATTACGATTATCTGAAATCATGGTTTTTTTAGCATTTTACCAACAAAAATATATACCTGGTTTAGTATTAGGTTGTTTATTGGCAAATATTTTATCACCTTTAGGGTGGATAGATATGGTATTTGGAACATTTAGTACATTATTAGTTTGTGTGTCAATGTATCATATACGTCATAAATATCGTGCAGCATTTGTTGGGGCCTTGATTACAGGGATTGTAATTGGATTAGAATTAAAAATTGTATTTGGTATAGGATGGATATGGAATTTTATGTATGTTGCAATTGGAGAATTAATTGTATTATTTTTAGGTGCAATAATTTTTACCTACTTTGAAAAAAATGAACATATTAAAAAGTTCTTAGATTTATAAACGACAAGGCAATTACATTTTAGTAATTGCTTTTATTATGATTGCTAATATTTACTAGATAGTATTAAATACTAGGTGGTATAGTAAGATAAATAAGAATTATTTCATTTAAAAAAAGGAATAATGATATAATTTTTGTATAATAGAATAGTGAATATAGATAGTAAAAGGATAATTATTCAAAAAGCATTATGTATATTCATATAGGAAGGAGTAATATGATGAATCATATTTTAGAAGATCAACTTAAATTAGACTATATTCAAAAAATGTCTCAAAATCTTAATGTATCTCATTCAACAATAGAATTTTTTGCTTCACTAGCTCAAAAAGATTTGTCTATGGTAAAAGAGATATATAAATATGTTCAAGAGAAAAAAAGATATTCTAATCTTGATGAGCATCTTGAAATTATTGTTATCGATCATCTTGTATGCATATACATTGATTCTAAGGAAGTAGATATAGGATTTATTAAATTTAAAAATTTTATTGCGGGAATTATTGATTTGTTTGAAGTTGTGTATCCATTAGGAACGGTAGTGAACTTAAAAGAAGAATTTTTAAATTTACTGACAGATCATACCAAAATAGAAAAGGCAACTTTTGTCATTACTTGCAGATATATTTATGATGATGAGGCTAAATCTTATTATCAGTATGGCGGTATTCCTTATCCAATAGGAATGATTGGTACACCAAAAACACTATATTTTACACCAGATTTAATCAAGGAAGTATTAAGTGTTGGTTATCATGATCATAAAGAAGATGTTTATGTATATGCAATGAAAAAAGAATTATTAATAGAAGATGATTATATTTCAATGGGATATGCTAATACTTATCAACAAAATACATTAGAAGAAAAATTAAGAGGAATAAAATGAGTGATCAAGAAGTATCTATAGATGTAGAAGAATTAAAACGTCAAATAGAATATTTAAATAATTCCATTGAACAATTAAAACCATATACCAGTTCGTTTATGTCTAATACAATATATATATTAGAGCAACTTAATTCTGATTTTATTTCTAGTATAAAAGATGTCATCAAATATTTAGGCTATGAACAAATAAATCATATTATAGAAGGATTTGAAGCAATACGTAATCAAACACAAATAATTGTAGAAGAATTTGAAAAAACAGATTGTCAAATGGGACAACTTATTCAAGACACAATGTAATATAGGTATCATTGAATTATTATTTCCTAGGAAATTAAAAAAGAACTAATCTTGATTTAGTTCTTTTTTAGGTCGTAGTAACATATCTTTATAAGAATAAAGACAGCCACAATAATTTTGACGATATAATTGATATTTGTTTGCAAGTTGTACAGATTTTTGATAACCGTTATTTTTTTTGAAATCAGCAAATAAAAATTTAGTTTGATCTTGGGGAAAGGATTGTCCAATTTCATTAATCCATTGACTTTTTTTATGTGGAGAAACGCTAAGTACAGTAGTCCAATAATCAAAGTGATAAGACAATGCGTATTGATAACAATCATTCATTCGTAGCTGATAACAAGTAAAACAACGTTTTCCACCTTCAGGTTCATTTTTTAAAGAATTAATTTTCTTTAAATATTCAATAGGTAAATAAGGTTTTTCTATAATTTTTATTTGTTGATTATTAATTTGATTTAAATTTGAAACAAATGAAACTAATTCTTTATAGCGACGAGTATATTCTGCTTCTGGATAAATATTAGAATTAGAATAATAAATAGTAATATCAAAATAATGACATAACTCCATTATCACATTTCCACAACATGGACCACAACATACATGTAATAGTAATGATGGACGTTTGTTTTTAATTTTTTTGAGTTCTTCTTTAAATAGAAGATCATAATTTATTTTATTCATTCGTAATTAACATACTATCACCAAAGGAAAAGAAACGATATTCTTTTTTAATTGCTTCATGATAGGCTTCAAAAATAAGTTCTTTAGAGCTAAATGCACTAATTAACATTAATAAAGTAGATTTAGGTAAATGGAAATTAGTAATTAAAGCATCAATTGCTTGAAATTGATATCCTGGATAAATAAAGATATCTGTAGATTCACTTGTTTCTTTAAAACAATGATACTTAGAGTAATTAGATTCAAGAACTCTAGTAGAGGTAGTACCTACACTAATAATACGTTGATGATTTTGCTTTGCTTGATTTAATATTTTAGCACTTTCTTTAGACATAATATAAAATTCCTGATGCATTTTATGTTCTAAGATATTATCTACTTTAACTGGTCTAAATGTCCCTAATCCAACATGTAACGTAACATCTACAATTTCAATACCTTTTTGCTTAATTTTTTCAATAATATCATCTGTAAAGTGAAGTCCAGCTGTAGGTGCAGCGGCACTTCCTTCTATTTTGGCATAAACTGTTTGATAACGATTTTGATCATCTAATTTTTCTTTAATATAGTGAGGTAATGGCATTGTACCAAGTTTATCTAATATTTCATAGAAAATACCATCATATATCATTTCAAAAATTCGTATTCCTTCTTCTTTGATTTCAATACATTTTGCTTTTAAAGAACCATCACCAAAAGTAATGATAGTCCCTATTTTTACAATACGTGCATTACCTACTAAACATTCCCATGTATTATCTAGGATTTCTTTAAGAAGTAATACTTCTACATGACCATTTGTTTCTTCTTTAATTCCATATAATCTTGCTGGAATTACTTTTGTATTATTTCGTACTAGAATGTCTCCTGGTTTTAAATAATCAATAATATCATAAAAGTGGCGGTGTTCTATTGTACCGTTATTTTTGTGTAGAACAAGTAGTTTTGAGGTGTCTCGTTGCTTTAATGGTGTTTGCGCAATTAGATGTTCTGGTAAGAAAAAATCAAATTCATCAAGTTTCATTAAAATGCCCTTTGATAGACATCATGACCATATTTTTCTAAAAATTCTTCTTTAAAGTCATTTAGTCTGTCTTCTTTAATTGCTTCACGGATTTGTTCGCTTAATTTTAGTAGAAAACGAACATTATGAATAGATAATAAACTCTTACCAAAAATTTCATCTGTTTTATGCAAATGACGTAAATATGCTTTTGTATAATGCTTACATGTATAACAATCACACTCAGGGTCTAATGTTGTAAAATCATATTTGTATTTTTCATTATTAATATTTACTCTACCTTGACTTGTCATTAAAGCACCATGTCTAGCTACTCGTGTAGGTAGCACACAATCAAACATATCGACTCCTCGAATTGCTCCTTCTATTAGATCAATTGGATTTCCTACCCCCATTAAATAACGTGGTTTATTTTCAGGTAGCCATTTAATTGAATCTTCTATCATTTTATACATAACATCTTTTGGTTCACCCACACTAGTTCCACCTATAGAGTATCCAGGAAAATCCATTTCTACTAGTGATTTTGCACAAAGCTCTCTAAGATCATTATATTGACCACCTTGTACAATTCCAAATAATGCTTGTTGGTTTGGTTTTTGATGGGCGTCTTTTCCACGTTTAGCCCAACGTAAAGTACGTTCTACACTTTCTTTCATGTAATGATAAGTACACGGGTATGGTGGACATTCATCAAATGACATAATAATGTCTGCTCCTAGTTTATTTTCGATTTCAATAGCTTTTTCAGGAGATAAAAATAATTTTTTGCCATCTACAATACTTTTAAATGTTACTCCTTCTTCTTCAATTTTTCTTGTTTTTCCAAGTGAAAATACTTGAAAACCTCCACTATCTGTTAAAATAGGTCCATCATAATTCATAAATTGATGTAATCCACCTGCTTGTTCAATTACATCTTCTCCTGGACGTAACCATAAATGATAAGTGTTTGATAAGATAATTCCACTATTCATTTCTTTTAGTTGTTCAGGTGAAATTCCTTTAACTGTTGCAAGTGTTCCTACTGGCATAAAAATAGGAGTTTCAACATCTCCATGAGGAGTGTGTAAAATTCCATATCTAGCACCAGTTTGTGCACACACATGCTTTAATTCATACCAAAAATGATCCATCTTATCCCTCCAATTCATTATATAGTTTATCATAAAATAATACGATTTTACAGTAAAAATAATGGATATTAGATGTAGGATAATATTGTCACAGTTTTAAATCAAACTCATAGAATATGATGAGGGGATTTTATGATGAACACATTTGAAATAATAAATATCATACAAACTACATGTCCTTTAGCTTATGGAAAACTAAAAGGAAATAAAACAAATGGAATGTTATCTATCTATCCATATTGTAAAGGAAATATTGTTATTGTAGAGTTAAGTAGTATTGCATGTAAAAAGAAAGGAGATAAACAATACACATTAAAAATAATCCAAAATCATCATTTAGATATATGTAGTTATAAATTTAGTGATCATATTGTGGATACCAATGGATATATTTGGATTGCCTTTTATTTCAAACAAGATATAGATATATTCTTAAACACATATACAATACAAATCATAGAACAACAAGATGATAACTGTAATATTATTGTACAAGGGGAATTAATCCCCTTAGTAAATTAACACCTGATACAACAATATAATGATATACAAACTAGTAAAAAAGATTAAATTAGTATCGAACAATGATTTAAAATAATAGGTAACAAATAGAACTATATTACCACATTCATCAGTAGGTAAATAATATTTTTTCATATATTTAATACAGTTACATTTCCAACACATTTTTGTTATTATTTAGTTGTAAGGAAAAACGCTTATTATAAGACTGGATGTAATGAACAAGAAAATGGTTGGCTTGTTCTATGGTCTTAATATTAGAACGACGCAATTCAACAGGTAGACGCGATTGTAGTGTTTGGTTAAGACGTTCTACACGTCCCTTGGCAGGAGCCACACTAGTAGTTTTAATATCAATACCTAATTTCTTACAAGCGTAGGAGAATTGAGTATATGTATCATCTTCGTCTAAGTGAGTGTTTTTTCTTTTATACTCGAATACTGTACGTCTATCCGTATAAAACATATAAGGAATTCTTCCTCACGAAGCCAATTACTAATAGTATTGGGTGAAATTGGCATCCATATATTTTTCTTTATATAAATTAATGATTTGGTATTTAATATCATCAGGATATTTAATAGCAGGAGCTTTTCCACGATTACCATGGACAAAACCAGCTTTACCAGATTTTTTATAGACTTGTATTAATTGACTAACATTTCTAACAGTGCAACCTAATTGAATAGCTGCACGTTTTTTATTACCGTTATTATCAACAAGTTGTTTAATAACATCATATTTAAATTGTTCGTTTTTCATAAGTAAAATTTTCCTCATTGTCTTTCCTCCTGTGTTAACAGGAATATTATATCATTTCTTGGACATTTTCTATCTAGTTACAATAGGATTTTATCACTTTAGAATCAGACAGGATTCTGGGTACATATCATTTAGCTAGATCCATAGCTTTAAGGAGATAACTCAGTTTATATCCTTTTTCTCT
>JAHHSU010000022.1 GCA_020025035.1 Thomasclavelia sp.
CTATCATCTCTTCTTCCTTTTATCAAGCACTTTATTACTTTTTTATATAAAAAATGATCCCCTGAATTGTAAAATGAAAGTGGAATTATAAATAAACTACAAATCAATTCAATATATTACGTACTTCTTCTAATATCTTTTATATGAATAAAACTATTTCTATCTATAATTATATAGTATGACTAAAACTGGTCTTAAGTCCATTTGATATTAACAATAAATTCAATACTTCAGCAAAAAATCACAGGTGTAGTATTTATTTAGGTAATTTACATAACCATTTTCTAATAAAATCTAATAGATTTAATTAGATATTATATAATGAATGGAAACAATTTTAAGGAAATAAAAAAGAAGATACTATTGCATCTTCTAACGATAAAATTGTCCTGCAATGAATTAAGCAAATTAAAGTAACAAAAAATATAATTTTCTATCAATCAGTTCTTTATCTCTTAATTCCATTTTCTACTTATAATTTGAGATAATTCAAAATAATTGGAAAGTGGTATATAAATAAGAATAAAAATTTTATTTATCTAATTAATGAATAACACGTTCAATTTCATAAATACCATACAGTTTTTCTAAATTAGAAAAAGCAATTTGTAATTGTTCCTTGCTTTCTACTGAAGCACATATTTCTACAGTAGCTACACTATCTAATGAATCTGCATGAATATTTAAAATATTCATTTTAGATTGCCCTAACATATTAATAATATCAGTTAATAAATTTGGGCGATCTACTGCAATAATTTTAAAATCTACCTCATATTTTCGATGGAATAATGATGTATAATCCCAATATACTTCAATAAGTCTTGATTGCATATCACTATTATTTACATTAGGACAATCATGTCGGTGAACCTTAATTCCTTGTCCCTTAGAAACAAACCCAACAATATCATCTCCTGGAATAGGATTACAACATTTACTAAGTTGTATTTTTAATCCATCGATCCCATTAACCACTACCCCTGTTGAACTAGTTGACTTTACTTTTTCATTGATATGATTATTTTTTTGAAGTATTTTGGATAAAGTATCAATTAATGAAACTTTTTTTGGAGTTAAATAATGGAATATATCATGACATTGTACTTTTCTTTTCCCAATACGATACAATAAATCATCATAATTTTTAATATGGAAGTCATGAATATAAGATTTATACATATCAGGTTCTAAAAATTTCTTTTCATCTAATTTATGACGTTTAATCTCTTCTCTTAAAATTTTCTTTCCTTGTTCAATAGTAGATTTCTTTGTTTCTAATTCTTTTTGTTGGATAAATTGTTTAATTTTATTTCGAGCGCCAGCAGTATGAATAATTTTTAACCAATCTTCACTAGGACCAGTAGAATTTTTATTTGTTTTGATTTCACAAACATCGCCAGTTTTTAATTTAGTATCAATTGGTACCATGACATTATTAATAATCGCTCCTACCATACGATGCCCTATTTCAGTATGAATACGATAAGCAAAATCAATAGGTGTAGCACCATTTGGTAATTCAATAATTTTTCCTTGAGGCGTTAAAACATATACATTGGCTTCAAAGATATCTTGTCTTAACGAATCATAAAATTCCTTAGCATCCCCATCTTTAATATCATCGGACAAAGTAATAAATTCTTTAAGCCATTGTAATTTTTCACCAATTTGCTTTTGTTCAATTTTAGAAGAATATTGTTGACTTTCTTTATAATGCCAATGTGCTGCAATTCCACGCTCTGCAATCATATCCATTTCTTCAGTACGAATTTGAATTTCAAATATTTGTTCCATTTCTCCAATAATTGTTGTATGTAATGATTGATACATATTAGGTTTTGGTACTGCAATATAATCCTTAAATCTACCTGGAAGTGGACGGTAATGTTCATGAATCATTCCTAATACTTCATAGCATTTCATTTTAGAATCTGTAATAATACGAATAGCATTTAAATCATATAATTCATCAAAACGTTTATGTTTTACGTTCATTTTTTTATAAATACTATAAATATGTTTTGCTCGTCCTAAAATACGATATTCAATATGATTTTCATCTAGGATCCTTTGTATAGCTTGGATCATCGTATCCACAGCTTCTTTTCTTTCTTCCTTTTTTGCATCTAATAACGCCAAAATTTCATAATAAGCTTTACGATCTAAATAATACAAGCTTAAATCTTCTAATTCTATTCGAATGTCATTAATTCCTAGTCGGTGGGCAATAGGAGCATAAACTTCAAGAGTTTCTTTAGCAATTCGTTTTTGTTTATGTTCTGGCATATATTGTAATGTTCGCATGTTATGTAAGCGATCTGCAAACTTAATTAAAATCACACGTATATCTTTTGCCATTGCAATATAAATTTTTCGATGATTTTCTACATAGACATCATTTTGATTTTGAAAATTTATTTTTTTGATTTTTGTAACACCTTCAACTAAACTTGTAATTTCTGTACCAAATCGTTCTACCATTTCTTCTTTACTTACATCACAATCTTCCATTACATCATGAAGTAACCCTGCAGCAATCGTCATTGGACCAGTTTCAAGTGTTGCTAAAATATAAGCTACCCAAATCAAATGTACCGTATAAGGTTCTCCACTTTTACGTTTTTGTCCCGCATGCTTTTTCATGATAAAATTATATGCATTTTGAATCAACTCTAAACTTTCTGGCTTAGTAATATAGGATGATGCCACATCCATTACATCTTTAAATTCTACTTTACTACCTGCTTTTTTTAATTCCATCATGATCATCACCTCATTTCTATCTTACTTATATTTTATCGTATTTATTGCATGTTTTAAAGTCATTATCAAAAAAACAAAACATTTTTATACAAATTCTATGCTTTTAATCTATATAACATATATCTTACTTATTTCTCCTATTTAGATATATTCTTTTTAATATAGAACATATTAAAAAGACTACTAACCATATATTAGTAGTCTACAAATCAATAAAATATCTATTCCATTTTATAATTTAGGCTTATAAAAGCAACGATTCTCTAAAGAAAAAATTCGTTTACTAAATTCTCCAGGTTCTAGGTTTTCTAATGCTTTATCAATTGAATTCATCCTTGCATCTATATTATCAATAAGATGTAAAATTTCAGCTTCTCTTATTAACGGTAATATCGGAGAACCATATTCTAAATGACCATGGTGAGATAGTACTAGATGTTTTAATAAATATACCACTTCACCTTCAATATGATGTTCTTTAGCAACTTCATCAATCATTACTTGACATATTGAAATATGACCTAATAATTTTCCTTGTAAAGTATATTCAGGAACAATTGGACCACTTAATTCAATTAATTTACCAAAGTCATGAAGAATAATTCCTGCAACAAGTAAATCTTTATTTAATTCTGGATATAACTGACACAAATCTATTCCTAAATGAAGCATAGACATTGTATGATAGGCTAATCCAGAAACAAATTCATGGTGATTTTTACTAGCAGCTGGATAAATTAAGAAATCTTCTTGATACTTACTATACAAACTAGACACAATAATATAAATGTCTTGATTTTGAATTTTGTTTATTTGATCTTGAATATAATGATGAATCTCTTCCTTACTAATAGGAGCATTTCTTAAATATTTGACTTGTTCTTCTGGGGCACTACTTAATATATTGATATGACTTATTTTAATTTGTAATTCCTCATTATATAAAATTGCATCTCCTACTACTTGTACAACTTTTCCAGAAGTAATTGTTTGTATTTGTTCACTGGTTGCATTCCACAATTTTGCTACTACACTACCACTATCATCTTGAAAAACAAGTGTAAGATAAGAAGATCTATTATTTTTTCCACAAGTTACCATTGTTACAATAGCACAAAATTCTACTTGTATATCCCCTGCTTTTATTTGATTAATTTTATTCATCACTATTCTCCTTTATCACTTTTTTAACCAAACTATAATCAAATCCTTTATTTAATAAATATTGGGTTATTTTATTGGATAATTGAATTCCCTCATATTTTCCATGATATCGTTTATATGCCTTATTTAATTCTTTATGAATTAATTGTTCCTCTAATTCTTCATTATGGCAAAATTCATAACTAGACATGACTTTATTAATAATATGAGAAGAAAAACCTCTTCGATAAAGCTTATCTGAAATTGATTTTTGGATTGCATTTTTAGATTTAGTTGTATTTTTTTGATAGAGATCATCCACTAATTCTAATGCAGTCGTATATTCAATATCATCATGATATCTTCCTTTTTCTTCTTCAATAATACTATCTTCAATTCCTTTTTGACGTAAATTCATAATCGTTTTATTTAATCCTAGTCCTAAACGAGCTGCTCGATCAAAATAATCCTTTGTATACTCACGATCATTAATCAAATTTTTTGTAATTAATGCATGAATTGTCATATCTATTTGTATATCATCATATAAATCTAAACTATTTAGTTTATCAACCATTTGTTTTTTTGTATAGTCCTTAATTGTTAACCACTTTAACGCGCGATGATAAGCATCTGCAACTTTTTCATAATCTTGTAAAGCATCAAATTCATCACGTTCAATAATTTTCCCCTTAAATAATCCATACTGTTCTACTACATTCTTAGATAAATGTAAAGAAATCTCATTTTCATCAGATTTAAAAATACATTCGCACATATTCCCTTTTAATGCAAAGATACTACTTACTTTATAACAATAATGTAAATGTTGAATAGCTAATTGATATACTTCATAGATTCTTTGATAAAAAACTTCATCTCCATATTTTTTAGCATCTTGATAGGCATTTTCTTTCATCTTACTTAAATCTTGTTCCATAATTTGTTCAATTTTATTTGCTAAATCAACCTCATCATCGAAATAAATTCCATTTCTACCATCAATAATGACTTCTTCTAAATTTTTATCGTGTCTTGCTAGAACTATTGTTCCAGCTGCTTGTGCTTCAATAAATGTTAGACCTTGTGTTTCAGTAATAGAAGCAGATACAAATGCATTACACAAATGATAATAATATGGCACTTCACTTTGAGCAACTGCACCAACAAATTGAACATATTTTTCAATATCTAAATCATGTGTTTTTTGTTGTAACTCTTCTAAAGCGGGACCATCTCCAACAACTAAAAAACAAACATTTTGTTTTTTTCTAGTAAGATGACTTATTGCTTCTAAAATAACTTCTACACTTTTTTCTTTTGCTAAACGTCCTACAAAACAAATGACAAACTTATCTTGAAGATGATATTTTTCTTGAAGTAATTCAATTTGATGATGATCTATATTTTGTTTATCAAAATGATCTAACATTAATCCAGTTGGAATAACATGCATTTCCTTTTCAATTCCATAATTTTCAAGTACTTCTTTTGTTTTAATAGAAGGAACTACTAACTCTGTACAATTGTCTCCATAAATTCGACTAATTTTACTTACTGCCTTTTTTACAATAGAATTAACAGAAGAAATATTCCCACCTATATAATGTGAATAATCTTCATACATTGTATGATAAGTATAAACTACTGGTACATTTAAAATCTGTGCAGCAATTTTACCAAATATTCCTATACCAAACTCAGTTTGAATATGAATAACATCCAATCCAAAGTTTTTAATTTCTTTCATCCCTTTAAAAGAAAAAATATTTGATGCACGATACCCATACATTTTTTTGATTTCAATACCAGGTAAACGTAATACATAGTTTTCATCATGGTATTGACTATCATCTGGTAATTCTGTTGTAATTACAAATACTTCATGTCCATGTTTAAGTAAAGTTTGACATAGAGTATAAGAAGATGTTGCTACCCCATTGACATCTGGTAAATACGTATCTGTAAATATTCCAATTCTCATTGTCATCCATCCCTTCGGTTAATTTCCTTATTGAAAAGAAATATCATTGCTCCAATTAAAATCATTAAATAATATGTAACTAACCGCCAAACTAACATTGTACTTTTTGCATTAATTTGGCCTAATAAAACACTAAACATAATAACAAATGTACCTTCACTTCCTCCTGATGCTCCAGGAATTGGAACAAATGAAGTAATCATATAAATAAATGCACTAATCCCAATACTTTCTAAAAATTGCATACCTGTCATATCAATATGCAAAGCTTTAGCACAAAAAAATGGGACTGAATATAAAATAGTTAATTTAATTATATTGCCTATACCACCAAAAAAAATAACACTTTTGTTTTGTGATAAATTTCCTAATTCACGTCGAAAATCTTGCAATTGTTTTCTACATTTTTCACTAGTTACATCATAATCTTTAATCAATCTAAACTTAGCTCCTATTTTTAAGACAACATTTACAAAAAAATCTTGTAAACGTTTTGACTTTGCTCCTAAAAACAAACTACAAATAACGATAAAATTAATTAAAAATCCTATTAAAGCAAGCATAAAAAAATGTGAAAATATTTGCTTATAATAATGATATCTCAATAAAAGAATGACTAATGTATATAATACAACTGTAGATTGATACACAATAAAATTCATTAATAAAATACTCACTGAATGACTTGCTAAAACTCCTTGCTTACTAAAAATATATACTTGTGCAAATTGCCCACCACTTTGAAATGGTGTAATTCCATTAAAAAATGCTGCAGAAAATGAATTTACACATGCTTGTTTAAGTGTATAATTTCGATTATATAAGCGACCAAACATACGTAAAATCAATCCTTCTAAAACTTGATAAATAATTACAAATATCAATGCTACCATAACCCAATATATGTTCACATCACTTAAAACATGTAATACAGAATTTAAATCTCCTTTTAATGAAAAATACAATGCAATAAATGCAAATAATCCAATCCATACAAAATTTAGAATATATTTCTTTAATACGTTTTTCATTCTTAACTCCTTTCAAATAAAGTACGATATACTTTTTTTAACTCCATTCCAATATTACCTAACGATTTTGACCTTGCAAGATCATAACCATTTTTTATAATATTTGTATTATCTTGAGACAATATTTGTGGAATTAAGTTAACAAAATCCTGGTAATTTTCCCCCATATAACAATTTTTTTGATCTTCTAACCATCCATGATAGACTGGTATATCTCGTACAAGAACTGGTATATTAGATGCAAGTGCTTCTAATACAACAATTCCTTCAGTTTCTTCACGACTAGGAAAGAAAAATAAATTAGCACCACAATATGCTCCTTTAATAATATTCCCACTAATATATCCTGGTAAAATAACATTTTTTGGTAAGTCACTAAGAATTTTCCTTATTTTTTTAGTTGGTGCAGAAAGATTTTTATCTCCAAACCAAATAAATGTATATTCAGGAAATTTTCTTGCGACATTACAAAAAGTATCAAATCCTTTTCGTTCAAATAACCATCCAACACTAATAATCACAATTTGCTTGTCATCTAAATGAAAAAAAGAACGAAATTCCTTAACATACTCTTCATTATAAGCAAATTGACAAGCATCTATTCCATTAGAAACAGCATAAATTGGTTTTTGGATGCCATATCCCTGTAAAACTGATTTAGAATAAGGAGTAGGAGTAACAATTACATCTCCATAATTATACATATGAACTAACCATTTCTTGTATATTGGTGCTAATTGATTTGAAAACATAAATGAATTTTTAAAATCTTCCATTGTAGAATGAGCATGAAAAACTATTTTTTTATGCATACGTTTTGCTTTTTTTACTTGCAAATAACTAGCTAACCATACTGTGTTAATATGTAAAATATCATAATCATTATCTTGATGCAAGGTAGTATATTCTATGTGATTTAAATCTAGGGCAACTTGTTGATGTTTTAATGCCCTTCCTATCCCTGATTTAGAAATTGCTTTTTCATTTTCAAAATATAATTTAATTTTCATCTTATCACCTAATCTTAATTATACTATAAATATATAAAAAACAAAATAAGTCGAATTAAATATCTTACTTATATATGTATGTTATATAACGTTCTTATACTAAAATTTACTTCATATGTTTCTTTAATCTTTTCTAATGCAGCATATGGCAAATACTTCTTATCAATAATTAATCGTTCAATTTCAGATGTTAAATCGTGTTGATAACTATTTTTAAACTTCCTTCTTTTTTACGCTAGTTGTTTATATATTGTTGATATAAATACTAAGCGTCATACTGTATTTTTTTAGTAAGGTCTGAATTTAATAATTCTATTTTGCCACGTTTTAATTCTCTATAAATAGTTCTTTTGCATACACCAATTTCTTTAGCTATACGTTTTTTAGTATATCCAGCTTTTATTAATGATTCAATTTTTCCTCTTTCACATAATGTTAGGTGTTTACCTTTTTGTCTAGTTTGTATATAATTATATTGCATTAGTTATAACCTCGCTTTCGTATGCTCCAAACTAATTATAGCACGGTTTATAACTGGTGCATTTTTTTTATTCAATACTGACACTTTATTTTACAATTTATACTAGTATATTTAGATACAATTTGTTTTTACATACCTAATAAAACATAAAAACTAAATGTAAATTAATTATTTAAATGATTACACTATGCAAGGAAGAATAATATCAAAAAAGACTACCTTTATAATTGTATTGTGTAACCAATCAATTAGGTAATCTTTTTTAACTTTTCATTGCTAAATTAAATATAATACCGATTATAATAGCTAAACCAGCAAGACATATTAGGACAATAGCTATAATTGTGCTTAATAATGTGATAAAAAATTCATTCCAATCTATTTTTTTCATTAATTCCAAATTATACTCTGATTGATTCAATAGTAATATGTTATAAGTATCATTTACTAACTATTCTAATTACTCAATCATTGTATTCTCCTTCCTTCACCATAATTCTACAATAAAAGTTTTAAAAAACAAGATACTTTCACAATTATTTTATGAAATATACTAATATACATGATTATCAATTCTATTTTAACACATACAAAAAAGTTACAACAAATACATATGTTGTAACTTTTTTACTATCTTCTTAATCCTAATTTAGATACTAAAGCACTATATCTTTCAATATCTTTATTTTTTAGGTATTTTAATAAGTCTCTTCTTCTACCAACTTTCTTTAAAAGACCTCTATTTGAATGATAATCTTTTTTGTGAACTTTAAAATGTTCATTTAATTTGTTAATATCTGCAGTTAAGACTGCAATTTGTACTTCTGGAGAACCTGTATCTCCTTCGCATGTAGCATATTCTTTAATAATTGCTTGTTTTTCTTGTTTTGTTAACATAAAATATCTCCTTTAATTCTTTTTCTTAGCAACAACCAAGACATTCGTCAAGGAATCAAATATCCTAGTTATAGCCGTACTATGATTCTACCCTAACCATCATCAAATGTCAATTGCATTTCATGATAAAAATATTCAATTACAGTTCATATACACTTCTTGTTATATTTTCTCAAATAACATAAAAAAGATGCATAGCATCTTTTTTATAATACAATAGCAATAACATTTGTTTTACCTTTATTAACAACCTTTGTTAAAATATCGTGAATTCTTTGACAAGTTAAATCAGGAACTGTACCTAATTTCATTCTCATTCCTTCACTTATCACATCTCCTAATTTTCTACCAAATACTTCACAATCAAATATTGCTTGAGGATTAGTTTCATGTTCTTTAGTTAAATAATCTACAAACATAGTTGCTTCTTGTTTTGACCCAATAATTGGTTCAAATGCATTTTCTACATCAACTTTGACCATATGGATAGTAGATGCTGTTGCATTGATTTTAACGCCATATCTAGGTCCTTGTTTTACAACTTCTGGTGTAGTTAAATGAATTTGACTTAATTGTGGCAATGCAAATCCGTATCCTGTACTTTTTACCATAGATAATGCATCTTTAATTCCATCATACTCATTTTTAGCATTCATAATTTCTTGAAGAAATTTCATAAAATCGGCTTTGTCTAATATTTCTAAACCAATAATTTCTTTTAAAATTGTATTATACAATCCTGGTTTAATCCCAATATTTACACTAGCACTACCATTACTTGTATTAATATCAGTTATTTTTGCATCACTAATAGATGAAAAAGTAGATATTTTATCTAGTATTTTCTTTACATCTTTTAATTTATGAATTTCACTTAATGATTCCAAAATACTATTATCAATATCTTGTTTTAACCAATGAGATTGGTCTAAAACAGCTACCCACTTTGGTACATTAATTCTTACTTCTGTAATTGGAAACTCATATAATGATGCATTTAACAAATGATGTATATCCTCTTGATTCATGGTAGCTACGCTCATTGGAATAACAGGAACATCGTATTCATTTCTTAACTCATTTACACAACATTCACATCCAAAACTATGTGGATCTGTAGTATTTACAATTACAATAAAAGGTTTACCAATAGAAACTAATTCATTAATAACTTCTTTTTCCGTTACTGCATAACTATCTCTTCCAATATCTGTAATTGAGCCGTCACTTGTCACTACAATTCCAATAGTAGAATGATCTTGTATGACTTTTTGAGTACCAATCTTTGCAGCTTCATCAAAAGGAATCGATTCCATAAACCATGGAGTTTTGATTAAGCGTACACCATTTTCATCTTGATAGCCCTTAGCCTGTTCTGTAACAAATCCAACACAATCAACCAAACGAACATTGACATTAAAATCATCCTCAACGTTTATTTTTGCTGCAACATTAGGTACAAATTTTGGTTCTACAGTCATAATCATTTTGCCTTCGCCTGATTGTGGCAACTCATCAATTGCTCTTCTTTTTTCATCTTCATCTTCAATATATGGTATAACTGCAAGTTCCATAAACCTTTTAATAAAAGTTGACTTACCTGTACGTACTGGTCCGACAATCCCTAAATAGATATCTCCCTTTGTACGTTTACCAATATCTAATATTACTTGGTCCATAACATTCCTCCGTTTCACAAAAATATATGAAACTTATAAATGTTTAGAACTACATTGGCCAATTTTTTGGAATTTTATCCTTTTTTATTAATTCTATAATCTGATCTTCTTTACTTTTAGGTACTTCATGACCTGAAATTTTAGACACTTGTTGAATTAATTCTCTTAAATTATTTTCTGCACTTAAGTCTTTAGATTGAAAACTTGCTGCAAGAGATAGTATATCTTCTTTTTTAATATTTGTTTTAGATGAAACTTTATCTAAAAATTTGTCCTGATTTTTCTTCATAAATAAAAACACCCCCACTAAAATATATGTAAGGATGTAAATTACGTTACACTTCTTGTTTTAAATCTCTTAACATTAACGATTGAATTTCATCTTTAGGTTTTGCTCCTTGGTATAACACTCTATAAATTGCACTTGTAATAGGCATTTCAAGTCCTGGATAATTGACTAAATCTTCATGAATAATTTTACATGTTCGTATTCCTTCTACTGTTTTGGTATTACTTTTCATCCATTTAGTTGCATCATTACATTGACCTATTTCATATCCTGCTTGAAAATTTCGAGAATATTTTGAAGAACATGTAACTACTAAATCACCTAATCCTGTTAACCCTAAATAAGTTTCAAAACGTCCACCTTTTACTTTTCCATAACGTACCATTTCTGCTAATCCTCTAGTAATTAATGCAGCTCTAGTATTATCTCCATAGCCTAATCCTGATATACATCCAGAAGCTAATGCTATTACATTTTTTAAAGCAACACTATATTCAGCTCCAACTTCATCATCACAACGATACACTCTAAAATATGAGTTAGAAAATAAATGTTGTACTTTTTTTGCTAGATTCATATCTATAGATACAGCACTTACTAAGGTAAGCTTTCTTAACACTACCTCTTCTGCATGACTTGGACCAATAAGAGATACAACTTCTTCTCTATATTTAGAATCAATAATATTTCGAATGGTATTGCTTATTCGCATATTATTTACATTATCAAATCCTTTAGAAGCATTAATGATGACAACTTTATGTCTAAGGACTTTCTTTACTTCTTGTAAAACAGAATAAATATGTTGAGTAGGAATAGTAATCAATATATAATCTGCATGATCAATTGCTTCTTCTAATCGATTGGTCGCTTTAATCTCATGATTAATTTCAACATCAAAAAATTTATCATTACGATGGGCGATATTAATATCCTCTATCTCCTTATCATTAATTCCATACATGCATACCTCATGATGATTGTCTGTTAGCACTTGGCTTAATGCAGTTCCCCAACTGCCTGTTCCTAAAACTGCCACTTTACTCATTTTTAATCCCTCTTTCTAGCAATAATATGAATTGGTGTACCTTCAAATCCAAAACTATCTCGAATCCTATTTTCAATATAACGTTTGTAGCTAAAATGTAAATATTCTGGATCATTTACAAAAAGAACAAATGTTGGTGGACAAACAGATACTTGGTTACCATAATAGATCTTTAAACGTCCTCCATTAAAAGTAGTAGTAGGATTCATTGCCTGTGCATCAATTAATACATCATTAAACACACTTGTAGCAACACGTTTTCTAGAATTATGGTAAGCTTCTTGAATAAGTGGGAATAACTGATGAACTTTTTGTGATGTTTTAGCAGAAACAAACACTACTTTTGCATAATCCAAATACTTAAATTCAGCTTTAATTTCTTTTTCCATGTTTTGCATTGTTTTACTATCTTTTTCTACTAAATCCCACTTATTTACAACAATAATAACTCCTTTTCCTGCTTCATGAGCATAACCTGCAACATGACGATCTTGTTCAATAATCCCTTGACTACCATCTACTAAGACTAAAATAACATCACTTTTTTCTATTGCAGATAATGCTCTTAAAATAGAATATTTTTCTATATTTTCATATACTTTTCCTTTTTTTCTCATCCCTGCTGTATCTACAACACAATACTTTTGACCATCCTTAATCAATTGTGTGTCAATTGCATCACGTGTAGTTCCTGCAATATTAGAAACAATTACTCTTTCTTCTCCTAATATTGCATTGGTTAAACTGGATTTTCCTACATTTGGTCTACCAATTAATGAAAATTTTATTTCATCTTCTATTTCATTATTGACTTCTTCAGGTAATTTTTCAATTAATTTGTCTAACAAATCACCAACCCCAATACCATGACTGCTAGAAATAGCAATTGGATCCCCAATCCCTAATGCATAAAATTCATAAATATTATCTATAAATGCATGATCATCAATCTTATTTACTGCTAATATAATTGGTTTTTTAGATTTTTGTAACATTCTAGCTACATACAAATCATCATCAGTCATTCCTTCTTTTCCATTTACTATAAAAATGATAACATCTGCTTCTTCTATTGCAATTTCAGCCTGCATTTTAATTTGTTCGCTAAAGTCCTGATTTGCAATCTCAATACCACCAGTATCTATTAGTCTAAATTTTCTAGTTAACCATGAGCCAGTAGCATAAATTCTATCGCGTGTTACTCCAGCTACGTCTTCTACAATAGAAACACGTTCTCCAACTATACGATTAAATAACGTTGATTTTCCTACATTTGGTCTTCCCACTATCGCAACTACTGCTCTAGACATATTTATCCCTCCACTCTTTCTTCAATTAATTGTAAAATATATTCAGTAACTTCTTCTACACTCAAATTTGACGTATCAATTTCAATAGCATCATCTGCTTTTACAAGTGGAGAAATTTTCCTATTCATATCATTATAATCTCTTTTTGCAATTTCTTCTTTAATACTTTCCAAATCACATTCAATATGACGTGCTTGATTTTCTAAATAACGTCGCTTAGCTCTAGCTTCAACACTTGCAACTTGATAAATTTTAAGGTGAGCATCTGGTAATACAACTGTCCCAATATCTCTACCATCTAAAATAACTCCGCCATCCTTAGACATCATACGTTGTTGTGCAACTAAATAATCACGTACACATGAATATGCTGCAATTTTAGAAGCATAAGAAGAAATTTGTTCTGTGCGAATCAATGATGTTACATCTTTATCGTTTAACCATACTGTTCCATCATTTTTTAATTGAATGTGGATATTAGTAAGGACTAAACCAATCATTTCTTCGTTATCTAAATCAATATTATTCTCTACTAAATAATACGCTACACAACGATACATTGCTCCAGTATCAATATATGTATAAGACAATTTTTTTGCAATTTTTTTTGCGATTGTACTTTTACCAGCTGCAGCAGGACCATCAATTGCAATTGATATTTTTAACATACTTCCTCCTTATCAATGAAAACTAAAATTAGTTTCCCTTTGTCACCATTAAAATTTATGTAATGTTATGCATGTGATTTTACCAAAAATACCATATAACATATTAAAGCAATTAAACATATACTCAAGATAATAATAGATACATTTAATATTTTTAAAATAGCATTAGATTTTGAATTAGAATAATCTTTATCTATATATTCTTCTTCCACACTTATATTATGATCTTTAGCTACCTTATCTTCATGAAAATGATCATGTACGTATTCTTGTTGAGCTACATCACATGTATCTTCTATCTTTTCATGTGAATGTTTACAACTATCAACATGATTTATAAATAAGTTTTCTTTTTCCAAATGGTTTTTGCTTTGAATCGCTTCTTCATGATTCACCTCAACCTCTACATCTTTATGATGGGAAGAAGATATATCATTTTGTTGTCCATTAATTTGATTTAATATATCAAATCTTGTATTATAGGCCTCATCTTTTCCTGAATTCATTCTTACCTTAGATAAAGCTTTTTCAACATTTTCTATTGACTCATAATCTATTTCATCCTGTAAAATTTCACTTGTATCAAAAAAAACTGATTTTTTATTTTGTTGTTCTTCTCTATACTCTTCTACAGTTGGAATTTCTACTTTTTCTTCTTTGTTGTATTCTATTTCCTGTTTTGGTAAAGTCACATCACTACAAATAGACTCCCTTAAATCACGATACTTTTTTACTCTAGTCATTTTTGACATCCTTATCACCACCTTGCCATATTATAGCATAATTTTATATAGAAATCGTATAAAAAAATTTTTTTAGGTCTTTTAGTTTACAATCTTAATATATTTGAATTATAATGAATCAAGGAGGGCATAAAAATGGCAAAATTTAAAGTAAATGAAAATTGTATTGGTTGTGGTGCATGTACTGGAATCTGTCCTGAGGTTTTTGATCTTAATGATGATGGAATTGCTTTTAATATCTTAGGAGAAGAAGTACCAACAGATTTAGAATCTAGTGCAAAAGATGCATTAGACTCTTGTCCAGT
Organism: Thomasclavelia sp.; assembly: GCA_020025035.1. Classification (GTDB taxonomy): domain Bacteria; phylum Bacillota_I; class Bacilli_A; order Erysipelotrichales; family Coprobacillaceae; genus Beduini. The sequence goes on from JAHHSU010000022.1 coordinate 15,355, forward strand.
ATCTGCAATTGAAATGCAATAAAAATCTAATAATCCCATCTTGGTAAAAGATATTTATCTTTTAATCAAGGTGGGATTATTCATATAACAATAAATTACATCATCATAAATTTACTAACCTAAATATTCTTCCATCGTTAAATCATTTTCATAAAGAATTTTAGCTAATTCAGGCCCAACATATCGATAATGCCACGGTTCATAAATATATCCAGTAATAGAAGTTTTATCCTTAGGATAACGCAATATCCAACCATATTCATAACTATGTTGATCCATCCATTTTCCAACATTTGAATCTTGTAAATCGTGATGTAACTCCCAATCGTAACTAATGTCCACGGTTAATCCTAATTCATGTTCACTAGTGCGTGGATATGCACTATAAGTACTAGCATTGGCTGGATCTGTTGCCATATAACTATTAAATAAATTGGTCTGATATTCTTTAGAACGATATGAACTAACTACTTTAATCACTACTCCATCTTTTAATGCAGCTCTACGCATTTTTTCCCATTGCTCTGCTGCTTGCTTTCTTAAACGATGTTTTCCTTCATTATTGCTGTTAATTTCTACTAAATCACTAGGTTCCCATTCATTAGGTATTGATCGATTTTTATTCAACATCACTGCTTCGTCTTCAGGATCAACTCCTACAGATACGTGAATTGCTGAACATGTTTGATTATTAGATGAATCTTTTACACAAACATTGACATCTCTACTACCTTCTTGATTTGTGTCTACTAAATCCATAGTAATATCATCTGTTAAATCCTGATCGTAGTTATCTGTTACATTTAATTTTAGTTGGTCAATACCAAAAGTTTCTCCCTTATCCACTGTATAATTCATCTTTCCAGTAATAGAGGGTGCTGTTGTATCCACTACTTTAATTTTTAAAACAAATGGAATACATCGTTTATTTTTGACACGATATTTTACTGTATAAGTCTTAATTTGATCAATACTTGGTACATTATAATCTAGTTCACACATCTTACCCTTTTGCATCGCAACTAATTTTAAATCACTTGGTTGAATTAATAATTCATCACCATACTCGTATTCTATCGTTGCCTTATTTGTCTTTTTACCATCTATATAATAAGTAACTGAATAATTAGTTTTTAAAAAATAGATTGAAATAAAAGTAATAACACATAGTATAAAAATCCATACAATAACATTCTTTTTATTCCTTATTCTTATTAAATTCTTTTTCAATTTCATCACCT
>JAHHSU010000023.1 GCA_020025035.1 Thomasclavelia sp.
CGATCTAACACCTTAGCAGGGTGCCCTCTTAACCACTTGAGTAAGTATCCATATAAATAAATATTCAATATATAAAATATATCATTTTATTTTATATATTGAAAGTTTATTTGTAATAAAATTGATTTTGAATTTTTTATATTTATCTAAAATAAGATTATAAATTAAATAATTAATAAACTAATCATCATTAATAATACACAAGAAAAAAGTATAATTTCTCAAATAATATTTGGGTCTCATTTTAATAATCATCACATCTTAATTGGTTTGTTAGTGCATTTGATATCGTTAGATTCATTATTTATTTTAAATGTGCAACTAAAATCAATATATTTTAATGTAGTAATTAGTCTATGAAGTAAATTTAATTGTGACTTAGATATATTTTTTTGATGTTTTAATAGAAATATAAAAAACTATTTCAAAGTATAAAATGCTTTTTGTAACGTGATTTGTTATGGCATTTATGTAAAATGTCATCCTAAATAATCAGAAATCATGAAAAGAATTAATTTTATAAAATTCACTAATTTCAATCATGTGTTTTTATGACTTATCCTATAATAAATTTTATTGGTTTTAAAAAAGATATTTTTTAATAAAACTTTTAATTAAATAATTAAACTAATGAACCAATCAATATTGTTGTAAGAGTGGATAGACAAGAAACTATGCCTAAAACAGTTGGATTAATCATTGAAGCTCATCAAAATCAACTACTAGGTTTTTTGTCTGTATATTCTTTTTTATTACTATCAACTATAAAAGATGACTTGAAATCTATGTAGGATAATGTATTTAATAAACCAAATATTATATTTAATTTTGCTTTGCTAAACTTGTAATTTTTACGAATTTTGCATATTCCTATTCATTTTTCATTTGGATTGTTACCTAAATTAAAGTTTTTAGGATTTGATGCAAAATTAAATAAAAATTTTTGATCATCAGTGTCCATTTTATTTATTATGCTTAGCACTTGATAAAGAGAGGTTCTAAATACACCTAAAGGACATCATCTTCTTATAAGAGGGATTCATCTAAATCCACTAAAAAAACAATTATTGTAATAATTTTTTCATTGCAATGGTGTTGACTTCTTAGGAGTAACTGAATCATGAAACACTAGAGCTATAGGAACAAGATATGATGTAAAACCTAATGAGACAAATGTTATTCCAAGTCCTAAACTAAGTGCAATGTCTTTATTTATTACTTGCTGTAAAATAATAATCCATACAATACTTCCTATAATCAAAAGAATTGAGAGAATTGTGTAAATGCATAAAGCTAATGTCATTTTTTTATAAATTTTTTTGTTTCTAATATCATGGAGTATATCATTACTAAAGTTTTGAAAATCATTAAAATTTTTTCATTTATAATTTTCACTAATAAAATATTCTACTGGTTGTGGTGTTTTCATAATTTTCCTAAAAATGAATATTGATTATAACATTTATTAAATAAAGTCAAGATGTATTAAAAATACAAAATAAGAACATTTAATATATTATCAATATTATATCTAGAAGATAAGATTACTAAAATAATTAGATAATAATTGTTTAGTTCTTATTTTATAAAATTTAATGCATTACTCAAAAAATAGTAACATTAATAATTATTATTTATATTACAAATCACATCATTGTTAGAGGAAATAATAACAATACAATGAATAACGTTAATGTTGGGTCAATTCTTAATAGTCATCATCATTTGATAGATCTATCACTGTATTTTACATAGTCAGCTTCATTATCAATAACAAAAGTTTGGTTGATATTAACATATTTTAGTGTAGTAATCAATCCATAAATTAAATTTAGTTGCTTTTTGGACAATGTGTGTTTATTCAAAATATCCATCATTTTCTTATCATCATCAAAGTTAAATTTAATTTGATTTACATTTTTTTCTTTCATTATCAATTTAAAAATATACTTTTTGTCTTTTTCTTCTAATTTATTAAACATTGTAAGAACCTGAACTGTAGTAACATCCAATAAACCAGGACGACATCATTTAGTTATTATTACATGTCAAAATGAGTTAAAAAGATCTACATGTCCTGGAACACCAATCTTTTTTCTTTTTATTTTATCTGTTGTAGATGATCAATCAATGTCTCAAAAGTATACTGTTGTCAAGTTATAAATCATTCATATAATTAATGGTATAAAATTAAATAATCATGTTCCTGGTATTATTCACCTTAATAAAGAATAATGTTCATCGTCATTAAAGAGAGTGAACAATAATATAGGTAATACTAACGAATTAATTGAAAATAAAATAATAATTGAATAAAAAACTATTAAAAATATAACACTCTTTTTGTATAGTGATCTATTATGAGGTTTATATAAAATATCATCACTAAATGATTGAAAATCCTGAAGAGATTTCATTTTATACGGTTTGCTAATATGATAGATATTTTGCTTCATTTTGTACCCTATACTAAATATTTAAATTTCACTATTTTTACTTAAATTATATTCAATTTTATATTCAGTTATTTTTTGATTTTACAAGCAACCACACAAACAACAACTAAATGATTTATGTTATGGACAAGTTCAATAAATCCATTATATGTAGATTATGAAAAATTTTTATTAATCATATTCATTAAATAATTTAAATTATTAAAATTACACAAAATAAATATGTTGAAAATTAACGTATTTTTAAAGCTTTCTTCTAAGCAAAAATCCCAACCAATAGTAAAGCTAATGAAATAAAAACTCATAGATATCCTGTAAGTCCAGGTTTTAATCATGTGATTCATCAAAAATGTGATGATTTCTTATTAATCATATTTGAGTTTAGTTCTGAAACAATAAATGTTTTGGTAAAGTCTGTAAATTTTAAAGTATAAAATAAACCTAATATTAAATTTAACTGTGAATATTTCAATTTGTTTCTCTTACAGATATTTTCCATTTCTATGATTTGATCTTCTATATTAAATTTTGCAGTATATTCATTAGTTTTTATAGAAAAATCAAAAAGGTACTTTAAGTCTTTTTCTTCTATTTTATTTAGAAGTGCAAGAAGTTGTACTAATGATATTCTAAATAGGCCTATAGGACATCATTGTCTAATTTTAGGAAGTCATCTTAATGATGCAAGGCGATATGAATAAAGATAATCTTTTCATTGTAATGGAGCTTTAGAATTTGAATATACACTTCCTTCATTTTGCAATCCACTGCCATATCAGAATCATACAATAAATAGTGATGATAAAGCTATTGCAACTGGAATTCAGATTACCAATTGTTTGTGCGTGCTTTTATCTATTGTAGTTTGTAACATAGCAACTCAAACAATAGTTAGAATGATATGAAAAATTAAAAATGTATAAAACAAAACTAAATGAATTCATCTTTTTTTATAAATACTATTATTTATTTGATTCAATAAAATATCATTGCTAAAGTTTTTAAAATCATCAAGATTATTTCATGAATAGGGTTTACTAATATGATATTTTTTAAGTTCCATTATTTGTTACCTTTTGTAACAGGAACCTTATAGTTAATTAAAACATTTTGCAATACAATTAATGTGATTGAAGCAATTATTGAAAAAGCAGAATTTATCATAGATAATCTATTAATATGTATATTTGTCTTTAATTTTGATGCTTCAAAACTTTTGTTAAATCCTATAGATTTATTTTTTAATTCTGGATTATTTTTCAATTTTATATTTTTATCAATTAAAATTCTTATTGATATTGCATCGATTACTAGCGCAGTTAAAGAAAGCCCATATGATGCAGATTCTTCATCAGTCATTACATCTGAGTTACTTATAATATCAATAATTTTATTTAATTCTGATAAGGCATAAAAAGTGCTCTTATATTCTAATCAACTCATTGTCATAGTATAAACACTTGATGTAATATCAATAGAAAGCTGTATTAATGCCATAGTAGAAAATCCCGCAGTAAAGAATGATATAGCAGTTAATATTATACTTATCACAGTTAACGCAGTAAAAATTGTAGTAAATGAAACTGCTAATTTAAATCTTGTCTTGTAATCTTGAACTAATAATGCTACCAACTTTTCACGTTCATCTAAATCTCCAAATGACTCATTTAATTCACCTGGATTAATATTATCATCAAAATGGTTTGGATCCGGAATTCCTGGACCTCCATATAATTCAACTGTTGGGATAGAATTTAATTCGTTGTAAAATTGATTAAAGTTTATTCCATTTAAAGCACATAAATCAGATGCATATTGATTATCTGGTTCTTTAGTATACGCCTCAAGTTTAGACACCTCAAAGATGTCTTCAAGTAAATGTCCAAACGAAGTAACATCTCCTTGTTCAATTTGCATTGATGGTAATAGATTATTGAATAATAATTTCATTTCATTAGAAATGATAACTTCTTTATCTAAAACATCTTTAAAGATTGTTTTATATTCATTTAATGCTTTATTTACATCCTTATCTACTTCTGCATGAATTTCTGGATCATTGATAAGTTCTTCATCAACTTCGATATTATCAATTGGTTCTGGCATGTGTTCATAAATACCAGATGGATTGTTTGGATCAACTACCTTTGGGATAAGTAGTTTTCCATTGGAGTCAAATTTCACAACTCCTTTTTGGTATAAATATTCTGTCTGTTCTACAGATTTAGAAGTAGCATAGATTCCAAGTCCTGTACTTAAACCTATTGCAGTGGCCATCAAACCTGAAAAGACAGCAATTTTAACTTTATTGTTTTTTAATTTATTTATAAATACTCTCTTTTTCATAAAATGGTCTCCTATAACTTATATATATAACTTACCATATAAAAATGTAATTTTATGAAAAAAATCCTTACTTGTATAACATGTTAGAAGTATACAAATAAAGAAAATTTTAATTAATTTTGATTGAAAAATATGTGAATTTATACCATAGAAAAAAATAAAATAATTCAATATACTAAGGGGATTGTAACTATAAACACTTTTGGGTTTATTCTCAATAATCATCAGAAACCCAAAAATCTGTCCTTATATCTAATATCATCAGTATCTTCTACTATAAAAAATGATTCCTCGCAGTCTGTATATTTTAATGTTCTAATTAGTCCATAAATTAGATTTAATTGTGCTTTCGATAATTTAGAATAATTAATAATTTCAGCTAACCTTTCAGAATTAGTAAAAACAAATTTATATTTATTTGGATCTCTTTCATTCATAACTAACCTAAAAAGATATTTTCTATCTTTTAGATTTAATTTATTGAACATTGTAAGTATTTGCACAATTGAAATATCTATTAAACCAAATTTACTTCATTTAGTTGATCTTTTTGATCAATAATAACCTCAGTATGCTGATTTGGGGGCCAATCATGTTATTCTGGTTTTTTCTATTGGTGTTGATGGAAGTTCTGATAAGGAATTTTTTGTGTTTAAAAGATATATTATTCACGAAATAAACGGAGTAAAATTAGCTATTGATATACCAATTTCAATACCAAGGTAAAGATCAGGACTTTCTTTTTCATCTATAACAGTAATAACTAATATACTTGATACAATTGAAGCGATAAGAAGAAATATAAATAATGTATATAAATATATTAAAAATAAGAACCTCTTATTATACAGAGACCTATTATATGGTTTATATAAAATATCATTACTGAAACATTCAAGGTCATGATAGGTTCTTATTTTATATGGTTTATTAATATGATAATTTCTTGCCATTATTTTACCTAATGTAAATAATTATAAACAGATAATTATTTTTTATTTGACTCTTTTAATGGGATTTCATATTTTATTAATGTTTTTTCTAATATAGTTAATACTGTAGTTGCAATTATAGAAAATATTGAACTAATAATAGATAATTTTAATATATGTATATTTGTTCATCCTTTTGCTCTATCAAAAAATATATGAAAATTCGAACATTTCTTTCTTAATAAATTTATTTCACTTATGTTGTCTATTATACCCATACCATCAAGCAAGAAATCACCAGTCATTAAGAAAACATCTGTAATTTCTTCTAACTTTGTTTCTTTTTTGGATATATCTATAATTTCACTTAAGTTGGTTAATGCATCATGTGAACTAACATATTCTATTCAACTCATTGTAACTGTATAAGATGTTGAAGCTATATCAACTAGCATTTGAATTAGTGCTAAAGTTGAAAATCCAGCTGTTATAAATGAAAGTATTGTTAATACAGCGCTTATTGCAGTTAGTGTTATAAGTATTGTTGTATTAGATACTGCTAATTTATATCTTGTTTTGTAATCTTGAATTAAAGCTGATACCAATTTTTCTTTTTGGTTTTCACCACCGAATGATTGATTCAAATCATTAGGATTTACATTATCAAACTCATCAGCATCAGGGATTCCTGGACCACCATACAGTTGAATTGTAGGTGTAGAATTTAATTCATTATAAAATTTATTAAAATTAATTCCATTTATAGCACATAAATCAGAAATATACTGACTATCTGGTTTTTTTGTAATAGCTTCTTGTTTTGCTGATTCAAGAACTTCATCTAATAGTTTATCAAAAACTATCTTTTCATTTTCTGATATCTTCATTGATGGTACTAAATTGTTAAATAGCATTTTAACATCTTTAGAAATAACAACTTCTTTATCTAAAATATCATCAAATAATTTTTTGTATTCTTTAAATGCATCTTTCACTTCCTTATCGATGTCTGCAAGAATTTCTTGATCATTGATAAGTTCTTCATCAACTTTGATATTATCAATTGGTTCTGGCATATGTTCATAAATACCAGATGGATTATTCGGATCAACTACCTTTGGGATAAGTAGTTTTCCATTGGAGTCAAATTTAACAACTCCTTTTTGGTATAAATATTCTGTCTGTTCTACAGATTTAGAAGTAGCATAGATTCCAAGTCCTGTACTTAAACCTATTGCAGTGGCCATCAAACCTGAAAAGACAGCAATTTTAACTTTATTGTTTTTTAATTTATTTATAAATACTCTCTTTTTCATAAAATGGTCTCCTATAACTTATATATATAACTTACCATATAAAAATGTAATTTTATGAAAAAAAATCCTTACTTGTATAACATGTTAGCGGTATACAAATAAGGATAAATTAAATATAATAGAAATCTTTTTTAAACTCCATTTTACTAAGAATAGTATTTATTTTGTTATCAATTTTGGATAACCTTTTTCATCATAATTTATATTCAGATAATCTTGGATCAATGGTTAAGAAATTTTTGATAATCATAAATGTTATCACTATTAACATAGCAATAGAATATCAGAACAATACTTGATAAGGATAAACTAGAGGAAGTAGTTCTTGTAAAAATCCATATTCAGAATATCATATAAAAAAAGTATATGGATTAATTCAATCTCCTTCTCTCAACCCTGTTGTATTACATTGAATGTTTAATATTTCAGATACAACCCATACATAACAAATAAAACATGATATAAAGAAAATCATTCCAGCAAAACTTCATTTAGTATATTTTTTAGAATTTAAAATAACAATCAAAGATATTATTAGAACAATGTAATGAGAACTAAACATCAAATAATTAGGTGCTTCACCTATAAAAATAAATTCAGTCAATGAAATATTAATCTGTTTGATAGTAGACATATGCCCAAAAATTGTTATACCACCACCTAATATCCCAAATAAACTTATAACCTTAGCCGAATTTCTAGTTTTATCCACTATTAAGGATATAGGCAATGCTATTGAAACAAACGGACATAGATCTAATAAAAATACCTTTGATAATTTAAATGAGTATTGATAAGGATTTGTTTGTTTTAATGATTCTAAATCACTTATCTCAATGAGGATTTTGACATCTCTTTGATACCTAACAACTATAAAATATATTAAATATGCAACAGCAATTATAAAATAAAATCAATAACTTCTAAAATACCTACCAACAAAGGGGTGAATACTCAATATTAGAATTATTGACAATATTGTAATTATTAATAATATTGTACCTACACTCATATTTTTATTTTAATGAAAAAAGTCTTATAAGTTGAAATAACTTATAAATTAGAAATGTTTACATAAAATATATTTATTTTACTGTAATCTAATAAATATTACAATAGAGCTCCAATTAACAACAATATAATTGCTGTTGGTACTCATAAACAACCCATTAATGTTGGTTTGATACTAGATATTCATCAGAATGAAGAATTTCTTTTTTCTGGAGTAAAATTCTTACGCTTCTTATCAACAATGAATGTTGATTTAAAGTCAATATACTTAAGAGTATATAAAAGCCCTAATATTATATTTAAATGAGAATATCTTAATCCATTTCTTCTACAAATATTTTCTAATTCAAGTAGCTCTTTATTATCATACAATTTAGCTGTAAATTGATTTGTCTTTGTAGAAAAATTAAAAAGATATTTAGCATCATCTTGATCAATTTTATTTAATAAAGCTAATATTTGTACTAAAGATATTCTAAATAATCCAATAGGACATCATTTTCTTATTTTTGGCATTCATCTAATATGCTTGTAATAATGATAAGGAATAACGTTTCATTGTAATGGAGCTGATTCGTTTGGTATGACTACGTCATCAATCATAATGCCAAAACCATATCAAAAGCATAAAGGAATACAAGAGCTAACTCCAATAGAACATGCCATACCATATAAGAAATTATGGTTATTTCTTAAAGACTCATTAGTTTGAAGAAGTACAACAGTTGTTATTGTTCATGTTAGATGTAATAACAAGAGAATAAAAAATGTAATAAGTCTAATTCATCTTTTCTTATAAAGAGAATAATTTGTTGGATTGTATAAAATGTCATTACTAAATTTTTTAAAATCATTAAAGCTTTTTCACTTATATGCTTCACTAATAAAATATCTTTTAATAATCATTTTTATTCCTACATCCAATTAATTTAATTCTATATGAAATTTGATAGATTATGTAAATGAATGAATTTATAGAAAGCAATAAAAAAGTAAATACTATTAATAGTATTTACTAACTAACAAGCATTATGACAGCTGTACCAATGACAAATAAAATTGTTGTTGTTGCAGTGTCAATTAATGTAGTTAACATTGGTGAAGCCATTGCAGTTGGATCTGTTTTTAATTTCATGGCTAATAATGGTAAACATGCACCAATCATTTTAGATAATGAAATTGAAATAAATAAACATAAAGAAATCCCACCAGAAATAGCTACAATATCTCATCAGCTATCAATTTTAGATAAATCACTAGCTGGATCTGGAGCTGCTGGAGCATTTGCACCAATTTCACTTGGTGGATAGAAGATAGCATAATAAATTAATAATCTAACAAAGTTAAATATAGCTAAACATAAACCAATTAGCAATGCAACCTGCATTTCTTTTAAAACTACTTTACCATAATCTTTCTTCTCAATTTCACCAACAGATATTCCCCGAATAACTGAAGCTGCAGATTGAGAACCTGCATTACCAGATGTTCCTGTAATAACTGGAATAATTGGAACTAATAATAATGTAGATAAAGCATTTCCCAATAAACTAGAACTTCACGAAGTTAATTGTTCAATTGCAATTGAAGTTAATGTAGCCACAGTCATTAGAATTAATAATCATACAATTCTAGAACGGAATAATTCAATAACACTAATTCTAGTATAAGATGTATTTAATGTTGTAATCCCATACATTTTGTAAATGTCTTCAGTAATTTCTTCTTGTAAAGCTGGTAAGATATCATTGTCAGTTACTAAACCAACCATTTCATTATCATGGTTAATAACTGGCATTGATTCCCGATCGTACTTTTGGAACATTTGGATTACTTCTTCAATTTCAGCATCAGTTTTAATACTTAAAACTGCTCTATCCATGACTTCTTTAATCTTTTTAGAACGTTTCTTTTCTAATAAGATGTCATATACAGCTATTTTACCAACTAGTTTATTTTCATTATCTAAGACATAAACGAATTTATCAAAATCGTTTTTATCAATGTTTTCTGAAATTACTTTAACAGTTTTGGAAATAGTTCAATCTTCATAACACTTGAAGAATGAAACATTCATAATACTACCGATTTCGCCTTCTTCATATTTAGATAACAACATTAGTTGTTTTCTAACTTCTGGATCAATTGATACTAGAATCTTCTTAAATAAAGCTGGTTCAATTTCTAAGATGAATTCGTAAATGTCATCGACTTCTATTTCAGAAAAGATTTGTTTAATTAATTTGTTATTACTTATTTCAATAATTTCAACTTTTTTTTCAAAAGATAAATAAGAAAAGATTTGCCCCATTTTTGTATTTCTTGAAGCAAATAAAACAAATTTAATAACTTCAATGTCTTCAACATCTTCTAAAGCATCAATAATGACATTAATTGGTTTTGATTTAACAATCTTTTTAATAATTTTTTCATTATGAGTAGTGTATGACTCAATCATTTGTTTAATTAATGATAAATTAGGATTATGTTTTTTATTTGAAGCCATAACTAATCCTTAATTTCTACTTTATTAATCTCTAATACGTCAAACACTTTCTTTTCAATAACTTTATTGTTTTTTTCTAATGTTGTTAAAACACCACGTGATGCAATACTAACAAGTCCTGTTGTTTCACTAACAACAAAAACAATTGCATCAGTTCTTTCTGACATTCCTAATGCTGCTCTATGACGAGCACCATATTTAATGTCGATAATATTTTTTGTCATTGGTAAATAAGCAGATACTGTTGTTATCTTATTATCTTGAATAATCATAGCCCCATCATGTAGAGCTGATTTTTTATTAGAAAAGATTGACATTGTAAATTCAGGAGAGAATGCTCCTGTAATTCTATATCCATTTTTACCATACTGGTTCACATCATCTTTTCTAGAAACAACAATTAATGCCCCAATCTTTTCATTTCCCATAATTGTTAAAGCATTTACTAATGATTTAGCAAAATTATAGTCATCCATCATTGATTGGATTTTTTTATTCTTGTTGTTTTTGATTTTCAAAAACATTACACCATTTGCTTGTGCAAATCTAACAATAACAATAAAAGTACATATGAATGCTATTAAGGTTAAGATTAAAACAGCAAAAATGATTCATAGTATTTTAGTGTCATAAGATACAGAATTTAATAGCATCATAAGTCCTCCTATAAATTTATTACATATTAATTTTACTATATTTCATAATTTTAAAATAGTGATTTCTCCCAAATTGTGAATTATTTTAAAATTATTGTTCTTTTAAGTAAAAATAACAAGGCATTAAACCTTGTTATTTTCTATCTTTTATATGTTGGAATAGTTGTTGGACTAGATCCACTTTGTTGTGGTTCTATATGAGATGGAATAGTTTTAACTTGCACTGTTTTAACTTGTTTTACTACAACAGGTCTTTTAACTTCTTTAGGTTCATTTTTCTTTTTGAATAAAGCAATGATAGCTAAAATAATTCCAATAAGGATGAAAAGTCCTCCAGTTCCTATTAAAGCATATACTCATCATGAAATACCATTTGATGTTGAATCATTTGGTTTATCAATTACACTAGGTCCATTATCGATATGAGGACCTCCTGGATTATTTGGTGGTTGTACACCATTATTTGGTGGAACAACTATATCATTATTTGGAGGTGTTATATTATTATCTGGAGCTGGTGGAGTTGGATTTGTAACTCTAAGTGATTTAGTACTAGTTTTAGTTTTGCCATTATGGAAAACTCTAAGTTCTAAAGTTCTTCCATTATGTCAAGATTCAGCTCTAAAATTAACAGAAGATGAACTGCCAATATTTCTACCGTCCAATCATCATTCATATCTTAACCCTGTTAAAGATTTAGGATTAATGATAGCTCTAGCTGTAATATTATCTCCAACATAATATGTTCTATCATCTAAATCAATTGATACTGATTCTAATGATGGTTCTGGAGCAATGATTGGAGGTGGTAGTTCTTCATTACCTTGATTATTAATTTCAGGTTTTGGTATTGGTGCAGTAGGTTTTATATCTGCATCTGGTACAGATTCTAATGTTACTTTATGTTTACCAAATCAATGAATACGATAATATTCGTGATCATCTCCTCTATATACTAAATCAAGTTCAGATTGACCAGGACGATATGGTTTATTTAAACTATCTGCATCATTTGGATATCATTCCCAACCTTCAGGAATTTTAATATCTCTATATTTTTGAGCACTTGCTTTTACTTTAAAATTGACTACCAGATTAGTTGGTTCTCCGCCATAAGGTCCAGGACGATATTCACCTAGATTTTGTAAATCTGGAACTGTACCTACTCTTACTTTATAATGAACAGTTTTTGAAGTATTAACATAAGCACCTTTTCCTTTTAAGACAATGCTTGAATTACCGATGATTTCATCATCTCTTGATACCCCATGTTTTGGTAAACTGATATTTAAAGGCTTATATTCAATATCAAAATCAGAACCTTCAGTTAACACTTTATCTCCAAGTTTTACTAGTATTGGTTTTGGTCTTTCTTCAGATTGGTATTTTCAATCAGTTTTTGATAATTCAACTTCTGCATATTCTAAATTATTTGGAATAGTTGCATTAGGAATATCTTTTTCACTAGTAAATGCTTTTATCCTAGCTGTTGTACTTCTTTCTCTTAAAGAAGGATTAATTCATGTTGAACCATTATGATAATATGTCATATTATCATTTCCTTTTTCAACTGAATACATAATCTCAGCATCATTTGTTGGATTTTCTACTTTTGCAACAATACTAAAGTTTTTACCATGTTGAAGTTCTAAAGGATCTTTTAATTCTAATGTTTTATAACCACCATGGTCAAAAGTTTGTTTTAATGTCTTAACTAAATGTCCATTAGTTGGATCATTTGATAGACTTAAAGGGTTTAACATATCAGCTTCTACATTTTCATATATCTTTGCAGTTACTGTTACATTTTCACCTTTAACTCCAACATTAACTCCCTTTAAAAATTCTTTTCTATTAAAGTTAGCTCTTTTAACAGGAAAAATAGCTGCATTTTCTTTTTTACCTGATTGTTCACTTTCAATGCCTGATGCATCTTGAGCTGCACGAGCATCATAGTAATAATTATTTTGATATTTTTCATTTGCTTTAGTAAATTGATATCCAGTTATATCAAATATTTCTGAATCATATGAAATATAGAAATAACCACTTCCAGCTGGACTATTGTATGGTCCTCAACTATTTTTAATAATTCATCCACCATTTAAAGATGAAGCACGTGGTTTATATAGATCTTTATTAATTGAATCATCTCAACCAACAATAGTAATTGCATGTCCACCATGCTTTTGATTAAAATTCGTGTTGGTATATATTTCAGTTCCATATGCTGAATAACTTGCAGCTACAGCACCATATTGAACTATCATTTTTTTAATTCTTTTAATTGATTCATCTAATGAAGTCTTTTTAGCTAATGCATGGGAATTTCAAATCATATCAGCATTTTCTAGATAGTATTCTGCTGGTCGATATGTATACCCATCTATAGCACCACCACTAGATCCATTGGGATACTGATTGACTGGACTATTTCACATTGATAGAGCAGCTAATCCTCAACGAACATTTCCACCTTTACCAAATTGTGCAGTGTGAATTTCATCATCAGGATTTAATCCTAATTTATCAAATTCTTTAAATCTAACATTTGTACCATAATCAATGTTGTGTTCAGAAATATCTATTTCATCCATGTATCCAAGATGCCTTTCTTCTAATCCTGTTTTTAATAATGCTGTTTCAGATGCAGCAGCTGTTGCATATGTTCAACATAACCCTTCAGGACCTTGATCTTTTACGTGTGTAACAATATCATATGGTCTACTATCATATGTTTTCAAATTAACTAAATCATCCATATTAGTTTTTTCTAATTCTTGTAGTTCTTCTAAAGTCTCTGGTTGTTTAGTAATTGTCTTTGATTGCTTTTCTTGTACAACATTGTTTTCAACAACAACTGGTTGTTCTATACTAGTATTTGAAGAATGGAAAACAGGAATCATACCAAATGGAATAATTGCTGATAATGAAATTGATGTTATTAGAGACAAATATTTCTTTTTCATTATTGTTCTCCATTCTTTGAATATTTAGGGATATATTTTTCAAAAGCTGTCTGATTAGATACTTTACCACTAGAGAACCTATAAACTAAAACGCCCTGTCAATCTAATATTGCAGTTCTTGGATAAGCATTATTATTTGGAAAATAAGAATTAACAAATTTACTTCCTTCATCTTTTACAAAATGGAAGTAAGGATATTCATTTTCTTGGAAGTGTCTTAAAGTGTCTAAGGAATCACCATAATAATCAGAAAAACAAATTACTTCTACATGCTTAATAATTTCCTTATTTTCATCTATCATGTTTCCAGTAGTTGGTCAAAAGATAGCTTTGTTTAAAGCTCGTAGCGTAGCTTTTGAATTTTCACAATTAGTTCACATGTGCATTAAAACAGTCATCTTGCCTTCTCTTGCATTTTGTCTTAATGAAATAGGTTGGCCTAATACGTCTTCACCTACTCATAATTCTCTTGCTACATCATCGATTTTATATGTCTTACCATCTTCATAATCTTCTATTACTGGTTCAAATTGGAATCTAACGTTTGGAGTATTCTTATCAAAAATTACTTCATCTGGATAATTGTATTTAGTTCTTCTTAATGAAGGAACACCATCATATTCAGTTAGTTTAATTTTATATCTACCATTTTCTGGTAATTCCAATCTAATTATTCCATCATTGTCGTCTTCAAAATCATCAATTGCAGAAATTAATTTTGCACCAGTGTTTGCATCAAATACATCAAATGAAATTACTTCAGAAAACTTAAATCCTGAAGTCTTAGTGATATCAATAGTGAATTGCATGTTTTGGACAGATACATCCGGTTTAATTGTAGGGGGGGTTGGTTGTTGAGGTTCTGAAGGATTTTGATCAATTGGAGGAATATTAGGAGTTTCAGGGATAGATTGTTCTGGTTCTGGAACGCTAGGAGTTGTTGTATCAGGAGGTGCAACTGGTTTATTTTCATTACCAGAAATATTGTTATTCGTTGTATTGTTTGAAATAATATTATTTACTTTTGCTATTTTAAAATAACAGCCAACACCAACGCAAGCAAAACCAATACCTGCTAAAGTAGATATTGAAATTAAAGTACCCTTTGCAATTTTGTTCTTTCCATTTTTCATGTTTATCCCTTATTAGTTAATTATACCATTTAAAAGGTTTTGTTTTTATTAGATATCAAAATACTACATATTTTATAAAAAAATAACAAGACATGTTTACACATCTTGTTATTTTCATATTTTAATTCTAAGATTATTCTTGTTTTGGTTCTGGTGGTTTCTTCACAATCTTCTTAATAATCTTTACTTTCTTAACTACTACATTTCCTTTTGTAGTTTCTTTTGAAACTACTGTACCTTCTTCTATATCTTGTAATTCATCTAGATAATCGTTTAAAGGTCTAGG
>JAHHSU010000024.1 GCA_020025035.1 Thomasclavelia sp.
ATAACTGGTGCATTTTTTTTATTCAATACTGACACTTTATTTTACAATTTATATATACTTAATGTTAAATAGGCAAAAAAATCCCCCTAAGTAGATTTTAGTTATTCTCCATTTCTACTTTAGGGGGAGTTATTATTTTCTTAGACTGATACTTAAATTTTAAAATAATGAATTTATAAAACTATGTTATTATGCTTCTACTAAAAATGCATAATATCCTTTTTTTGTTTCATATATATCAACTTTACATGCAACTTCATATGGAGCATGCATATTGTGTACTGGTACTCCACAATCGATTACCTGCATATTTAAATTTGCTAGGATGTAGGCGATTGTTCCGCCTCCTCCCATATCAACTGCTCCTAGTTCTGCAGTTTGATAAGAAACATCATGCTTATCCATAATAGATCTTAATTTAGCAATATACTCTGGATTTGCATCATTACATCCTGACTTTCCTCTAGAACCAGTATATTTATTAAATACAATTCCTCTTCCAAAATAAGCTGAGTTTTTCTTTTCATATACACTGCTATAATTTGGATCAAAGGCAGCTGATACATCAGAAGAAAGCATAACTGAGTTTGCTAAACAACGACGCATTTTTAATTCATTATACGAGTCAGTTAAATTCATAATCTCTGCTACTGCATTTTCAAAAAATTTAGATTGCATTCCAGTATTTCCGTTGCTACCTACCTCTTCTTTATCTACTAATAAACAACAACATGTACGATCTACTTTTTCAATTTCCATAATTGCTTTTAATGAAGTATATGCGCATATACGATCATCATGTCCATATCCCATAATCATTGAACGATCAAATCCTAAATCTCTTGCTTTTCCAGCTGGAACTAATTCAAGTTCTGCAGACATAAAATCATCTTCATCAAAATTATATTTTTCTTTTAAAATTTTTAAAATATTTGCTTTAACTTTTTCTTTTTCTTCACCTTTTAATGGAATACTTCCAACTAGTACATTTAAATTTTCTCCATCAATCACCTTACTAGCTGGTTTAGACATTTGATCTGCTGATAAATGAACAAGTAAATCTGATATTTCTAAAACAGGATCATCATCATTTTCACCAACTACAACTTCGATAACACTTCCATCTGTTTTACACACAACCCCATGAATAGCTAAAGGTGTAGCAACCCATTGATATTTTTTTATTCCACCATAATAATGTGTATCTAATAATGCTAATTCAGTATCTTCATACATTGGAACTTGTTTTAAATCGATACGTGGTGAATCAATATGCGCTCCTAAAATTTTCATTCCTTGTTCTAATGGTTCACTTCCAATAACAAATAATGCTATAGCTTTTCCATAGTTATTTACATAGATTTTATCTCCTGGTTGTAATTTTCTATGATTTTGAATACATTCATTTAAATCTACATATCCTATCTTTTCAATCATATTGATAGTTTCTTTAACACATTCTCTTTCTGTTTTACATTTTGAAATAAATTCCTTGTATCCATCACAAAAACTAAAAATTTCTTTAATCTTACCTTCGTCATATTTTTCCCATGCGTTTTTTTTCATATTATTTCCTCCTTTTTAGACTATAATTTTTCTATATTTTAGTGTATATCATATTCTACTAAAAAACAATGTCCATTTCATTTTGTTTTAATGATATTGATTTTAATTCAACTGGTATTGGAAATTTACATAAATGAATTCGTATTTCATTTTGGCATATCTCATACCATTTACTTGGTTTACATAGTGTAAATAACATATCTATTAACTTTACGTTTAAAAACTGATTTTTCAAATTTCCTTCCTTAAATCTCACAATACAGTCATCTCCCACTGTATCGAATTGTAATACTGCAAAAATATTAGCTTTCATTCCTTTAAAACAAACTATTCCTTCTACAAAAAGATCATCATTAATATGAAGATTTAATTTTTCAAAAGTAAAATCATGATTGCTTTCAAACCAATTAATAATCATTTTATTTAATGCACATAAATCATTATTTGTAACTTTCATAGACTCCTCCTAGTCTATTTTATGCTACATTGATGAAATAATACCCTATATTTTAGTACTTTATCCAAACTTTAAAAGAATAATGTTGAATAATAGCCAACAAAACATAGCAATAATAATATACCACCACTTCTTTTTACTGTAAGATTTTTACCACACAATACATACAATAATACACAGCTACCAAATGCAACAATTGCATCTTTTGTAAATGCTGCAGTAAAAGGAATTACTTGTGTTGGAATCATTCCACATATTCCTAAAACAAACAAAATATTAAATATGTTACTTCCTACAATATTTCCTATAGCAATACCATTTTTTCCTTTAGAAACAGCTGTAACAGATGTAATTAACTCTGGTAATGAAGTTCCAAATGCAACGACTGTTAAACCAATAATACGATCACTTATTCCAAACTCTTTTGCAATAGTCTTTGCCCCTTCAACTGTAAAATTACTTCCTACCACTATACAAACCATTCCTATAATAACAAGCACTAATAACTTAATTATTGTATCATTTGGTCCAAGTTCTTCTACTTCATCTAGCGATGTTTCTTGTCCACTTTTTGTAAGCCAAAATAAGTAACCTATAAAACATAAAAATAACCCAAATAAAATAAATCCATCTAATGTTCCAATACTCATTCCTTGACGACCTAATAATAATAATATTAATGTAATAAATCCCATAAATGGAATTTCATACTTAAATGTACTTAATCCAACCTTTAATGGGGAAATTGTTGCACAAATTCCTAAAATTAATAATACATTTAATATGTTACTTCCAATAATATTTCCAATTGTAATACCTGAAGCATTATTGAATGTAGCAGTAATACTAATTGCAGCTTCAGGTAAACTTGTTCCCATTGCAACAATCGTCAATCCAATCACAATTTGTGGAATATGAAACAATTCTGCAATTTTACTTGTTCCTTCTACAAATATATCTGCTCCTTTCATCAACATGATAAATCCTATAATTAATAAAATAATTGCTTTTAACATTTTACTATTCTCCTTTATACTATAACCAATAGTTTAACGTGTATTTCAATTTATACAATATTTTTTTGATTTTATTATTTACAATTTAGTAAAATAAAATATTTTAATGATTGTCTTCTTTTTTATAATCATCTAAAAAACTATATTCTATACCATCTTTTTTATATCCAATAATTGTACGTAAATTTACATTATGAATACTTCTAAATATATTAATATCTACATTAGGATAAATCTTACGATATTCATTAATTAACTGTTTGATTTCAAAACGTTTAGATCCACCTCCAATTTCATCAATTGTTTTAGTTAATCGACACGCACATTGTAAAAATCTTAGTTGATGATAATCTCTCCAACGCATAATGTCTTTTTCTTTAATTAAATACATTGGTCTAATTAATTCCATATTTTCATAATTTTCACTATGTAATTTAGGCATCATTGTTTTAAATTCAGAACCATAAAACATACTCATTAATATAGTTTCAATCACATCATCAAAATGATGTCCTAAAGCAATTTTATTACACCCAAGTTCCTTAGCATAACGATATAAATAGCCTCTTCTCATTCTTGCACAAAGATAACATGGATTTTCTTCAATATTATCTACAATCTCAAATATATTTGAATCTACAATATGAATAGGGATATTTAATTTTGTTGCATTATCTTTAATCATTTGTAAATTTTGAGGTGCATATCCTGGATCCATCACCATAAATTCTACTTCAAAATTGTTTCTACCATGTCTTTTTAATTCTTGAAAACACTTTGCCATCAACATAGAGTCTTTTCCACCAGAAATACATACGGCAATTCGATCCCCATCGCATATTAACTGATATTCATTAATTGCTTTAACAAAAGGTCTCCAAATTTCTTTTCGATATTGCTTAATAATACTTCTTTCTACTTCTTGATAAAATTCCATGATACCCCTCCACTAGCTAATGTTTTTATATAAATGTATTTTGCCTGAGTCATTTAAATTTTTAATAATAATCATCATAATAGGAATCAAAAACAACCCTATAATTCCAAATATTTTTACACCAGCATACATACTAATCAACATTAATAATGGGTGAATTCCTATTTGATTTCCTACAATTTTAGGTTCAATAATATTGCGAACAATAGTAACAATAATATAAATTATTAAAAGACCTATTGCTAAATGAGATTGATGATTAATTAATAAATAAATCATCCATGGAATCATAATACCTCCAGTTCCAAGAACAGGTAGGATATCAAAAATAGATATCATTAATGCAATTAATAATGGTGATTGAATTCCTAAAATTAAAAATCCAATAGATAATTCCACAAATGTAATCGACATGATTTTAACATAGGCAAACACTATTTTAAATAAAGTATTAATTGTATAATCAATAACTTCTAATACAAAAGTTTTAACCTTAGGTGAACACTGTGCAATGATAAATTCATTAATTCTTTTATAATCAATCGCAATAAAAAATGAGGAAATTACCGTAATTAATACTCCTATAAATACTCCTGGAATAGAACTGGCAAAACCAGATATTATAGGAATTGAATTTTTAGATAATGATGTAGCAAATGACATTGCAATACTACTAAATTGTGATTTAAAATCACCTAATAAACCTGTCAACGTAGGATCAATATTATGAATAGTTTTTTCAATTATTCCAAATAATGTTTCCATAGTTGGCAAAACATAATTAGACATTAATGTAGGTAAATTACGTATCAAATTTAAAAAAGTAATCCAAATATTAAAAACTAAATAAATTAAAACACCTACAATCAGCAAGTATACAACCAACAATACTGCAATAGATATTTTTTCATTTTTAGTTTGTAATATTTTTTTTATTGGAGTTGTAACAGATTGAATTATCGCAACAATAATAAATGCAATAATAAATGGAAATAGCCAGCGTATAGCATATTTAAACCCAAAGTATATTAAAAAACCAATCATAGCATAATATAATGTGTTAATAATAAAGATTCTTTTCCTTTCCACATCCATACTATCACCTCCTATTTGTTATTTTAACATATTTTACAAAACAACACTATTACTTACATTATAAAAACATTCTCTTTATTGATAATAGAATCATCATAATACAAAAAAGACCGCTAACTTTTAATTAACAGTCTAAAATATTTAATTATGTCTAAGGCTCTATATTTTTGTATTTTTTAATATATTGGTATCCTATTCCACCAATTCCCATGTGAACACCTACTGTAGATGGTAAAAGTCCATAAGATACTTTGTCTACTTGAAGTTCTTCTTTTAAATGCTCTAACATTTTATTTCCTAATTCATCATTAGCGACATGTTCAAATGTCAATACGTAATGTTGATCATCAATGTTTTTTTCTTTAAAATAATTTACTACTACATCTCCAGCTTTTTTAATTGTTCTTACTTTACTATACCCATCAATTTTACCGCCTAAATCATGGCTTAACTTTAAAATTGGAACAATCTTTAGCATTCCACAAAGCAATGCTACTGCTGGAGTAATTCTACCACTTTTTTTCAATTGTTCAAAAGAAGTGACCATAATAAATGTAGCTGAATCTTCAATAAGCGATTCTAAAATCTCTACAATTTCTAAGATACTTTTTCCTTCTTGAATTAAATTCATTGCAACTTTAACTAGGTAACGTTGATTCCCTGCAGTTGATTTACTATCTACTAAAGTAATTGGTATATTAATCATATCGGCTGCAACTTTCATACCATTTAATGTAGAACTTAATCCTGTTGCCATTGAAATTGCAAGAACATGAGTATAACCAGCATCTTTAATCTTGGTTAAAATTTCAATCAAAGATCCAGTTGAAGGTTGTGACGTAGAAACGTTAACCTTTGAATCCTTCATCATTTCAAAAATTTGTTGTGTACTCAAATCTATTTGATCGAAATAATTTTTATTATCTATTGTAATTTGTAAAGGTGCAACATATACTCCATATTGTTCAAATTCTTTATATCCAATCTGACAACCACTGTCAGTTAAAATAGCTATTTTATTCAAATCGTTCACCCCCGCAAAAAACATTATAACATAAAAGTTGAAAAACTTTCTATTTTTTTATTGTTTCTATCTACAAATTTATACATATTCTCTTTAAAAATATTAAATTATCCTTTATAATGAAAGCATTGGAGGGATTAAATGCTTAAATCAGTTATTGGTATTACTGAAAATGAAATTGTGATTAATAAATCCAAATTTATTGGCATACTTATTCACGTTTCAAATACAGCAGACGTTCAAAATTACATAGACATCTATCAACAAAAATACCCTAATGCTACACATTATTGTTATGCTTATATTATTGATCAAAAAATCAAAGCTAATGATGATGGTGAACCATCCAATACAGCTGGAATGCCAATTTTAAACGTACTAGAAAAACAACAACTAGATCACGTTTTAGCAATTGTAGTTCGATATTTTGGTGGTATTAAGTTAGGTGCAGGTGGACTAGTTAGAGCTTATACTCAAATCACTACCAAAACTCTACTAAAAGCTAAAATATGTCAATATAGTTATGTAAAATTATACGAAATTACATTTGCATATCAACACATTAAATTAGTAGACTATTATATTAGAACGATGAATATTATTACCATAGATCAAAAATACGAAGAAAATGTTTTATATTATTGCTTAGTTCCAGATAAAACATTTCTTGAAATGCTTGAAAATATCACTTCCAATCAAATTGAAATTAAATACTTACGTGATGAATTAACCATTAAGGAGGACACCAATGAATAAAAAAGAAAAAACTATCTATTATATTAAATTATTTTTAGCCTTTTTACCTAGTATACTATCTTTGCTAGGAATATACTTATTATTTAGTCATCCTTACTTAGGCACTAAACTAAATCTAATCATTACAGGTATTATCATATGTTTGTCACTCATTAGTATTGCTTTTTATTTTATTACAAGACAAAAAAATATGAAAAAACTTGCAATTATCTGTATGGTGATAAATCTTCTTTTTTCGCTAGGAATAGGATACTGTGATTACATTTATATTCATTTAAATGAATCTGTAGGAAAAATCACTGATACAACAGAATATGTTAATACTTATATTTATACATTATCAAATTCTACATTAAATAATATGAAAGATATTAAAGGACACACACTTGGTATACAAACAGAATCTACGACTACATCACAAAATGTAATCAAAGGATTAGAAGAAAACAATATTAAACCAGAAAATTATCAATTAAAAACCTATGCTAACTTTGTAGAGGTTGCTAAGGCATTAATAGATAAGCAAATTGATGCAATTGCAATAGACGAACGAGGGCTTAGTATGGTTAGTGAAGTATATCCTGATTTTCAACAAAAAACTAAAAAAATTGCAGAATTTAAAACAAAATCAAACGATGATAGCAACAGTGATAAAGTAAATATCTCTAAAGATCCATTTGTTGTTCTTGTTAATGGTGTAGATACACGTACTGGCGACTTAAACCAAGGATCACATGCAGACGTCATCATGTTAGCTGCATTTAATCCCCAAACAATGAAGCTATCTTTAGTTTCTATTCCCCGTGATACCTATATTCCAGTAGCTTGTCAAGGAAATCGAAGAGATAAAATCACTCATTCTGGTTCTGGAGGTATCAATTGTACTATTGAATCATTAGAAGAAACTTTTAAAATTAAAATTAATTATTATGTCAAAGCAAATTTTAGATCTGTAGTTGATTTAGTCGATGCAATTGGTGGAATCGATGTCAATGTGCCACGTAGTTTTTGTGAACAAAATTCAAAAGATCAAATGAATACCATTTGTATAGACCAAGGATTCCAACATTTAAATGGTGAACAAGCACTTGCAATGTCTAGACACAGAAAAACATTACCAAATGGAGATATAGGAAGAGGTCTTAACCAACAAATTATATTAACAGGTATGATTGATAAATTAGCATCAGGAAAAATTTTAACTAGTGTTGATAAACTACTTAATGTACTAGGAAATAATATTCAAACAAATTTTAGTAAAAAAGATATGTATGATTTATTTGCTTTACTAACAAGTTTAGGATCAAATTCAGAATATTCAAATATTTCTGCACTACAAATTAACTCAAGTACTATTGGTGGAGAAGGAAGAATGATGTATACAGATTGGGCAGGAACAGATATCTATTATTACGTTCCTTATAAAGAAGCAATTCAAGCTGTTACCACAGAGATTAATCGTGTATTAGGAAAAGAGGATTGTCCATTACCAAACGCAAAATTTGCATTTAATGCTAACAAAAAATTCATTCAAAATGATCCAGAATTATCTAAAATAAACTCCGGGAAAACATTAGACGTTACAACTACATCATCATCTAATGTAGAAAATAATACCCAAACAACACAAAATCAAAATTCACAAAATGATACAACAGAAGAACAGAGTCCAAATTTACCACCTAAAAAACCATCAGTAGATTCTCATCCAAATGAAGAATCAAATTTAAAACCAGATCAAAAGCCAGTTGAAAAACCAACTGAAAACAATAATCCAAATCCAAATCAAGGAGAAACAGATCATACTGAAAATAAACCAGAGATCAAACCAAATCCTGATACTGATAATAAGCCAAATCCCGATAGCGAAACAACACCTGTTCTTCCAAATCCAGAAGAAAACCAAGACGTAGCTAATCCTAATCCATAATTAATCATCAAAATTTAAAATACTAATTATAAATAAAAAAGAAATAAATATAATTTATTTCTTTTTTTAGGAGGACTTATGAAAAACAAATTTTCAATAAAAGAAGTTATTATTGTATTAATTGGAAATATACTCCTTGCATTAGGAGTTACCCTATTTATTGCCCCATCAGATCTAGTGATGGGAGGAGGTACTGGTATTGCTTTTGCAATCCAACATTTTATGCATATTGATATTTCTGTAACTGTATCTATTATTAATGCCATCACATTTGTCTTAGGTTTTTTAATACTCGGAAAAAAATTTGCAACCTTAACAATTATTAGTTCTATTTTCTACCCTATTTTTTTAAAAATTATCCAAACTTATATTCTTCAATTTCATTTGCAATTTGATATTATGATTGCTGCAATATTTGGTGGTCTTATTATTGGTACTGGTGTCGGTCTAGTATTAAGAGTAGGAGCAAGTACAGGAGGAATGGACATCCCTCCATTAATTCTTAGTAAATATACGGGACTAAAACCGACAATATTTATCTATATGATTGATTTTATTATTATCCTTACACAATCGTTTTCAATTAGTATCCAATCCTTGTTATATAGCTTTATTCTTTTATATATTAGTACATACACTATTAATAAAACAATGATGATTGGATCTAATGAAATTCAAGTCACTATTATTAGTCCACAATATCAAAAAATAAATACATGGATACATGAAAATATTCATCGTGGTACTACACTTTTAAATATAACTACTGGTTTAAAAAATGATGAACAAAAAGCAGTAATGTGTGTATTATCTAAAAGAGAGTTATCTAATTTAAATAAAGGTATTACACAAATTGATCCATCATCATTTACCATTATATCCAATGTACATGAAGTAAAAGGAAAAGGATTCTCATTTTAATCACACACAAATACTCTTTTAATAACAAAAAAGGTAAAATAATATATTTTACCTTTTTTTGATTATAAGATTCGTATTATACATTACTTGCAGCAATTTTTACTTTAGTCCAAAGATCAGCTATTATTTTACGAGTTTGCTCATCATACTTAAATACTTCATCATTTGGATTTTGTCTAATTGGTTTATAAGCATTAATCCCTTGATAATCAGACTGACTTAATTCATCCATTACTTGTTGATTTGGTGATGTATAACCAACATATGAGGAATTATCCATTGCTCCTTCATAACTAGAAACATAATTAATAAATTCATAAGCTAAATCAGTATTCTTTGCATTTGTAGGAATGACCATAGCATCAGACCATATATTTGTTCCACCTTCTGGCATATAAAAGCCCATATTCTCATTTTCACTCATTACGTATGCTGCATCTCCAGAATAAATTAATCCTAACGCCTTTCTACCTTGAGCCATATTATCAATAATTTCATCTGTAACAATTTCTGGTTCCATCGTTTGTACACATTTTAATAACCACTGATATGCCTCGTTGATTTGTGTAGAATCTGTTGTATTCATGGAATATCCAAGTGCCTTTAATGCTTGCATAAATGCATCTCGTTCTGAATCGTATAAGTAAATATCACCTTTATACTTTTCATCTAAAAAGATATTATATCCTTCTTTTTTTAGATCCTCTAACGAAACCTTTGTTTTATCGTAAACAATTCCAACAGTCCCCCAAAAATATGGAATAGAATATTCATTATTTGGATCATATGGCAATCCTTTAATATCTTCTACTAATAAATCAACACAATTTAATTTAGTGTAATCTAATTTTTGAATCAATCCTTCTTGAATCAATCTTTCAATCATATAATCACTTGGTATTAATATATCAAATGATTCTCCATTTGCCACCTTTATATACATTTGTTCATTAGATTCATATTTATCCATTACTACTTTTGCTCCTGTCAAGGCTTCAAAATTATGAATAATATTTCTACCTGTATACTCTCCCCAAGTATACAAATGTAATGTTTGTCCTGCATACTTTCCTTTTGGCTTTGTACCACACCCTGTTAATACCAAAATAAGCATAACGATAAAACTATAAGTAACTATTTTCTTCACTCTTTTTTCTCCTTTTCTCCTTAATAATAGGTACAACATTAATCATGATTAATACCATTGTAATTAAGACAACTACTATTGTAGAAATTGCATTAATACTAGGATTTACACGTTTAGACATTGTATAAACCATTATACTTAAATTTTTAACACCATTACCTGTTACAAAATATGAAATTATAAAATCATCAACGGACATTGTAAAAGCAATCAGTGCTCCTGAAATAATACCAGGCATGATTTGAGGAACAATTACCTTTACTAATGCCTGATATGGAGTTGCTCCTAAATCCATTGCAGCATCTGCTAAATTAGGATCTAATGACCTTATTTTTGGTGTTACACTTAACATAACGTAAGGAATACTAAATGCAATATGTGCAAGTAATAAAGTAATAAATCCTCGTTCAATTTGAAACGTAATAAAAAGCAACATTAATCCAATTGCAGTCACAATTTCTGGATTCATGATTGGAAAATCATTAATTTGTGTAATTAATTTTTGTACTATTTTTTTTGATTTTGATAATCCAATCGCACTAATCGTTCCTACTATAGTAGAAATCAGTGTAGATAACAATGCTAAAATAATAGTAGTGTAAAATGATTGCATCATATCACGATCATGTAACATTGATTGATACCATCTTAAACTAAAACCATCAAAATGGGTAAGTGATTTACTAGAATTAAATGAAAAAATAACCATAAAGATAATAGGTAAGTAAAAAAACAAAATAATCACTGCCATTAATAATTTTCCTAAAAAGTTACGTTTATTTTTCATGATTGAACCTCCTTTTTAGGATGGTTACTAACCTCAATTTTACGAACTAACATCATTAGTAACATCATAATCATTGCCATAATCATTGAAATTGCAGAACCAAAACTCCACTCTCCTACTGTAATAAATTGATTTTCAATAATATTTCCAATCAAGAAAAATTGTCCGCCACCAAGTAATTTTGGAATAAAAAACGAACTTACTGCAGGTAAAAAGACAAGTGCAATACCACTTACTACTCCAGGTAATGAAAGTGGAAAAATTACACGTAAAAAAGTTTGTAATTTTGTTGCACCTAAGTCTAAACTTGCTTCTAATAATGATTTATCCATCTTACATAAAACCGCATTAATTTGAAGAATCATAAAAGGTAAAAAATTATAAACCATTCCAATTAAAACAGCAGTCTCCGTATATAATAATTCAACATTCTTTAATCCAAATAAACCAAGTACTTTATAAACTAACCCACCTTTAGATAGAATTCCAATCCAAGCATACGTTCTAACTAACATATTAATCCACATCGGTAAAGTAATACATAAAACTAAAATATTTCTTGTATGGTCGTTACGCGTTGCAATAAAATAGGCAACTGGATATCCAATAATTAAACAAATCAGCGTTGTCTTTACTGCTATAGAAATAGATTTCCACAAAACAATTAAAAAATCAGGATCAGTAAAAAAACGAATATAATTTTCAAATGTGAATTGGAAATTAACAATGTTATTTCCTTGCTTGATTAACGAATATAATATAATCAGCAACATCGGAAGAAACAACATCACAATACTCCATACTACATAAGGTAAGGCTAATTGACGATATCTTTTCATTAAAATCCCATTGTCTCCATTACATGAATATCTTCAGGGAAGAAAGTAAGTCCGACTTCTTTACCTTCCTCTACAAAATCAGTAGTATGAATTTTAAATTCTCTTCCTGTAGTCCAAAAAGTGACTTTATATACTCCTTCACAAATACTTTCTGGATCAAAATGATAATCAACACTAAGATCAATACTTTCTTCTTCATTATCCAATTTCCAACCTTGTGCATTAGCCCATAATTTTAAATCTGTATCTAATACATTAGATTCTTGAATTTCATCAACTGTTTTAAAAAAGTTAAATGCACTCACTGCCTCATTAGCTTTTTTATTTTCAATAATTCCTTGGTTAACTACCCATATTTTTCGTGTAATAGAAACATGATGATTGGTCATGAATGTTACAAAATATTCCCCAATTTCTTCTTTTAAATTAGTTTCTATACTTGTAATAGAAAGCAATTCCTCGCTAGTCACATCCCAAGCCTGAGCATCTGCACGTGCAATAATTTCTTTATCATCAATATCTTTCATATCTTCTAAATCCAAGTAAAAATCATTAGCACTTATCCTTACCTTCCCATCATCACTAGTTACACTATAATTTTTATTTACGTGCATATTAACTGTTACATGAGTTCCTGGAACTGTCTCAACCATCACCTCATAATGAACCCCTTTAAAAAGGACACTTTCTACATTTCCAATCATTTTCCCTTCTTCTACAGGTACAATATCGATATCTTCAGGACGAATCACGACATCTACAAGTTCATTCTCCTTATATCCTGTATCTACACAATCAAAAGTAATATCATCAAATCTTACTTTTTTATCTTCTATCATACGTCCTGATATTATATTACTTTCACCAATAAATTCCGCAACATATCGATTTACTGGTTCATTATATATATCTTCAGGTGAACCAACTTGTTGAATTTCTCCATCTTTCATAATTACAATTTTATCCGACATAGTAAGTGCTTCTTCTTGGTCATGTGTTACAAAAATAAAAGTAATTCCAACCTCTTGTTGAATCCTTTTTAATTCATATTGCATTTCTTTACGTAACTTTAAATCTAATGCTCCTAGTGGTTCATCTAATAACAAGACTCTTGGCTCATTCACTAGTGCTCTAGCTATAGCAACTCGTTGTTGCTGACCTCCAGAAAGTAAAGAAACATTTTTATTTTCGTACCCTTCTAATCCTATTAGTTTTAACATTTTCATTACTTTTTGTTCGATAATATCCTTAGAAATCATCTTAATCTTTAAACCAAATGCAATGTTTTCATACACGTTCATATGAGGAAACAGTGCATATTTTTGAAATACAGTATTTAACTCACGTTTATAAGGTGGAAGCTTGCATATATCTTGTCCATCAAAGATAATGCTCCCTTCTGTAGGCTCTAAAAATCCACCTAGAATTCTAAGTAAAGTAGTCTTACCACAACCACTTGGACCAAGTAATGTAACAAATTCATTTTCATATATATCTAAATCAATCCCCTTTAAAATAATTTGTCCATCAAAATCCTTAACAATATTTTTAAACTGAATGATTTTCCTATTTTCCATCATATTTCCCCCTTCTACCTTTAAAATACAGGTGGACTACTTACCCACAATACCTTTATGTGATGATCACTTTGATTTTGCAAATAGTATGTCTTTCCATTAGTAATATAAAATGTCTCATTCGTATTAAGCTTCATTCTTCTATCATCCATCACCAAATAAACAGGACCTTTTAATACATAACCAAATTCTTGTCCCTCATGACTTTTTAGCTTTGTTGATTTCATGTTGGGATAAATGGTTAGTAAAATAGGTTCCATTTGGTTTTTTTGAGCATTTGGAATAATCCACTCTATTTTATAGTTATCTCTTTTATCAACAAAGAAGTCTGATTCCTTAAAAACAATTTGTTCTTCTTGAGGTGATTGAAAGAATTCCGATAAGTTTGTTCCTAAGGCTTCTAAAACATCTGCTAATGTAGAAATACTAGGACTTGTTAAATCTCTTTCTAACTGTGATAAAAAACCTTTTGTAAGTTCTGATCTAGAAGCTAATTCTTCTAGCGTAAGACCATTTTTTAATCGCAATTCTTTAATCTTATGTCCAATTTCCATATCACCACTCCCTATGTTTATTTTATTAAACATGATGTTTAATAAAATTATATATTCTAATTATACTTTTTTTAACTATAAATTCAATACTTTACTAGTATTTTATTTTATCTATAACTGTATACTTTTAGCATAATTTGTCTAACTTTAGGCAAACTATTTGTTTTTCTTTAACAAATATAATACAATACAAAAAAAGGAGAGATAAATATGATAGAAATAAATCAAAAACTACCAAATATTTCATTGCATTTTGATAATGGAGAAGTTAAAAATATTAATGACTTTAAAGGACAAAAATTAATATTATTCTTTTATCCTAAAGACTCTACATCAGGTTGTACCAAAGAAGCATGTTCAATTAATTATCATTATAAAAAATTACTGGATTTAGGATATCAAGCTATTGGAATTAGTCCACAAAATGCAAAATCTAAGCAAAAATTTCGTGATCAAAATGATTTAATAATGCCTCTTGTTTGTGATGAAGATACTTCTATTTGTCAGGCATTTGGTTTATGGCAAGAAAAGAAATTATATGGTCGTACATATATGGGAGTAGTACGTACAACTTATATTATCGATGAAGATGGAGTTGTAACACACATTATTCCAAAAGTAAATGTAAGTAGTCATGGAGAAGATTTAGTTCATTTATTAGAAAAATAAAGTTACTATAAAAAGTAACTTTTTTGATTAAGAATACATTATTCAACAATATATACACTAAACTGTCAACGGAAAAATATCATTTCCTTAAAAAAATTAAATTATAAGCATTAAAT
>JAHHSU010000025.1 GCA_020025035.1 Thomasclavelia sp.
CTTCTGTAAATTCAGGGAATCTAAGCTTAGGTACATTAGCCTTTTGACTATTACTTGAGGATACATTAGACATAAAATTACACCTCCTCATCAAAAGGGAAATCTAAGCCTAATTCATCAAAATAAGGCTTTAATTGTTTGTCGATTTCCTTAATCTCTTTTTGTAATGAACGAATTTCTTGTGTGACAGCAGCTAAATCAATTTCAGGTTCTTTTTCAAAAGTATCAACATAACGTGGAATGTTTAAATTAAATCCGTTATCTTCAATTTCTTTCATTGTTGCTACGTGAGCATATTTATCAACATCTACACGATTAACATATGCATCCACAATCTTATCTATATCGCATTGACGAAGGATATTTTGGTTTTTACCAGCTTCGAAATCTTTTGATGCATCAATAAAGAAAATATTGTCAGTGTTTGTTGTCCTATCTTTTTTTAGAACAAGAATACATACTGGAATACCTGTACCAAAGAATAAATTAGCAGGTAAACCTATTACAGCATCTAAAACATTCAATTTTTCAATCAAGTATTTTCGAATTGTTTCTTCTGCAGCTCCTCTAAATAAAACACCATGTGGAAGAAGAACTACAGCACGACCATCTTCATCCATATGATGAACCATGTGTTGAACAAATGCAAAATCTGCCTTTGATTTTGGTGCTAATTTCCCATATTGGTTAAAACGATCATCTTCCATAAATTTATTGTCAGCTGTCCACTTTGCTGAATACGGTGGATTAGCAACTTGCACTCTAAACTTCATATCTCCAAAATAGTCATTTTCTAAAGTATCTCCATTACGTATGTCAAAATTTGTATATGGAATACCACGTAAAATCATGTTCATTCGAGCTAGATTATAAGTTGTAGAAGTTAATTCTTGCCCATAATATGAACGTACATTTGCATAATTCTTTAATCTTAAAAGCAACGATCCTGAACCACAAGTTGGATCAGCTGCTGCTTTAACGTCTGTTAATCCTAAACAAGCTAAACGACATAAAAGTTCAGCTGGACCTGATGGAGTATAGAACTCTCCTGCCTTTTTACCAGCAGTTGCTGCAAATTGCCCAATTAAATATTCATAAGCATTTCCTAAAACATCAATTTTTGTATCTTCAACTGAAAAATTGATTTCATCTAAAGAAGCGATGATTTTAGCCATTACTGCACTTCTATCCTTAACTGTATGCCCTAATTTCGTAGAATCTAATTGCATATCTGAAAAAAGACCCTCAAAATCACTTTGACTCTCATTTCCAATCGTTGATTCCATAAGAGCGTTAATAGCCTTTTGTAAAAATTCAATATCGAAAGAACGATTTTCAACCATTTTTACAAGTTTACGAAAAAGATATTGTGGCTCAATAATAAAACCTAAATCTCTAAGTGATTCTTCAATAACCGCCTCTTTATATTCTTCATCTTCCCAAGCAGTATTATAATCAATATTATCATCTTTCAATAAATTGGCCATATACTTTTCAGTACGATCTGAAAGATAGTAATAAAAAATCATGCCTAAAATATAATTTTTAAATTCATAGGCCTCCATATTTCCTCGAAGAGCATTCGCCATTGCCCAAAGTTTATTACAAAGTTCTTTTTGATGTTGTTGAATACTATTATCCATTTCAAATCCTCCATATATTCCTCGCTCTAATTACTAGAGGAGCATTTATTTTAAGCACTGTACTTATTAACATGCGTTTCAATAAAATTTACTATTTTAAAAACAAGTGATCTCTTCTTTAATAGTGGAAGTGGCTTTACTATTCTATCACGAACTTCACCTTGTTTTAAAACTCCTGAGAATGAATATTCTGAGATAAATTCACCCAATATTTTAGGATCGATGTCCTCTTTTTTTGCAAAGTTCTCAATTTCTTCTTGTTTCTTTTTATTTTCAAAATTATTATATTCAATATCAATATCTTCATCACCTTTAAAATTAACAACTTCCTCGTCAAGAAAGGCCTTAAGAATATCAATCTTTTTATGCAATTGCATATTATCAGAACGATCTAGTTCTTTTTTAATATGATCGATATCTTCATTTTTATAGTTCAAATTATCAAATCGAATATTTCGAATTAAATTCATAATATATGCAACATTAATTCTATTAGTCTCCATTAACTCTATACAAAAATCTACATCATCTAAAACAGAAACTACCTCTTTATTAATTTTTATATTTCTATAAAGCATTAAATATTTACTTTTATAATCTTGAAACTCCTGGTCTGAAAGTTCAATAGATTCACGTTCAGTTTTAAATTCAATAAATGTCTGTAACGATAAATATAGTTTAGATAACTCTCTAAAGTTTACAACAAAATCCTTTTGATCATCTTCGTTCATTAACATATCTACTGATGCAGGTGTAGGGACAATTAATCTAATTTTTACTAGTAATTCATTAAATTTTTGAACGAAGTAATCAAAATTTGGTGCTAATATTCCTTCAGTATTATCCGTTTGGGAGAATAATGCAAGAGCTTCGTCTGTACTTTTCTTTAAATTACGGTAACATATAATAATTCCCCAAGGTTTTGTTTCTTTTTCGACACGATTGGTACGGCTAAAGGCTTGTAATAAATCATGATATGCAAGTTTTTTATCAACATATAGTACTGATAAGGGTTTGCTATCAAAACCTGTTAAAAACATATTAACAACAATTAAAATATCCAAAGGTTTTGTCTTTTTACCTTTAACTCTATCACTAATATCCTTATGATATGCATTAAATGTATCTGTTGAAAAGTTTGTACTAAACATTTGATTATAATCCTTTATAATTCGCTCTAAAGCATCTCTACTATGTTCATCCCTACCCTCATAATCTTCATTTGCACCATATGAAAATATACCACTGACATTTAAGTCATGATCAATGCTTTTAAATATATCATAATATTTTATTAAAGCAGGAATTGAAGATACTGTAAAGATTGCGGTATACTGCCCATTTCTAGTTTTGCTTTTATGATTTTGAACAATATGATTTGAAATCATTGTCATACGTTCATCAGCCATATACAACTCTCCAACATCAATAGCTTGAGTCATTGTATTATCGTTTTCATCATAATTACCATCAATAGTTTTAATATATTCGACATGAAAACCAAGAACATTATTATCAAAGATTGCATTTTTAATTAAGTATGTATGTAAACATTCACCAAACAAGCTTTTTGTAGTTTGAATCAATTTACCTTGTGTTTTTCCATTTACTACAAACCTAGGTGTACCAGTAAAGCCAAAAAATTGTGCATTTCTAAAATGTCTAACAATATCTTTATGCATTTCCCCAAATTGACTTCTATGACATTCATCAATAATAAATACAACCTTTTCTTCACAGTATTGGTCTAGTACTCTTGAATATTGTGGTTTATTTACTGCAGTTGACATCTTTTGAATTGTAGTAATAATTAACTGACGATTTTTATCATTCATTTGCTTAACAAGTACATCAGTCCTGTTAGTTGTATCAACTGATCCTGCTTCGAACTTATTAAATTCTTCAGTTGTTTGTGTGTCTAGGTCTTTACGATCCACTAGAAAGATTACTTTTTTTATATTTGGATTGGTTGCTAATATTTGTGCTGTTTTAAAAGCTGTTAACGTTTTGCCAGCACCTGTAGTATGCCATATATATGCATTACGATTTGTTAATGTTGCTTGTCTTATTAGTGCTTCAGTTGCATAAACTTGGTAAGGCCTCATAACCATCATAACTTTATCAGTATCATTTAAAATTGTAAATTTATAGATCATTTTAACAAGCATGTCTCTAGCTAAAAACACTACTGAAAAATCCTTCAAATTAGTAACTCTAATATTATTATCATCTGTCCAAAAGAAAGTATGCGAATATAAAATTTCCTTATCACTATTAGCAAAATATTTAGTATCCACTCCATTAGAAACAACAAATAATTGTATAAAACGATATAGACCATAATAAGAATGTTTTTTATATCTGATTATTTGATTTACAGCTTCTCTAATATCTCCACCACGTCTTTTTAATTCGATTTGAACTAATGGTAACCCATTAATTAATAACGTAACATCATATCTGTTTTTATATTTATTTGTTACTTCTGTTTGGTTTGTTACCTGATAAATATTTTTGGTATAATCTTCATCAAAAAAAGACATATAAACTTTTGTGTTATCATCTCTTTCCAATATGAATTTATCTCTTAAAATTTTGGCACATTCAAAAATACTATTTCCATTAACTATATTCAGAACCCTTTCCCATTCTTTATTAGAAAGTGGTTTGTTATTAAGTTTATTTTTATTAAATTCTTCAAACTGAACTTTAAAATTTTCAACTAATGCATTGTCATCAGGAATATATACACGACTATAATTTTGGTTATGTAATTGTTCTATAAGTTGTTGTTCTAATTGTGCCTCGCTTTGATATGCCATCTTTTCCCCTCCGATTATTATTTAAATAAAATCTTATATATATCTCTTAAATATTCTTGTTATATATTTCAACCAGTGCTTATAGTTAAGCTAATACGTACATCATTTTTCATTATATCATACTATTCTCTAATTTTTTAATCTTATCTCACATTAGGTATTTTTAAACTGAAATAGTAAATATCCATATGAAACATACATTTTCCGTACATATAATTAGCTAATTTTCCATTAATTATTTTATGATACTACATACATAAATCTTAGTATTCAATAAATATGTTACAATTTTAAACACAATTATAATTAATAATAACCTAAAACCTCCAAAAAGTCCTATGAACAAGACATTTTAGAGGTTTAAATTTTATTATTTTGTTATTCCCACTCTACTGTTGCAGGTGGCTTAGATGTTATATCATAGACAACTCTATTAATGTGTTGTACTTCATTAACAATACGAACAGATATTGTATTTAGTACATCATAAGGAATTTTAGCCCAATCTGCAGTCATACCATCAATAGAAGTTACTGCACGAATTGCAATTGTATAATCATATGTTCTTTGGTCTCCCATTACACCTACTGAACGAATATCTGGAAGACATGTAAAATATTGCCATATATCTCGTTCTAAACCTGCTTTAGAAATTTCTTCTCTTAAAATATAATCAGAGTCTCTTACAATTTGTAATTTTTCTTCAGTGATTTCACCTAGTACACGAATTCCTAATCCTGGACCTGGAAAAGGTTGACGCCAAACTATTTCATCAGGCATTCCTAAGGCAGTTCCTACAGCTCTAACTTCATCTTTAAATAAAGTATTTAACGGTTCAATAAGTTTAAATTCCATATCTTCAGGTAATCCACCAACATTATGGTGAGATTTTATTGTCTGAGCTGTTTTTGTACCACTTTCGATGACATCTGTATATAAAGTACCTTGTGCTAACCATTTAATATTTTCACCAGATGCAATCTTTTTCATTTCATCGTCAAATGTATATACAAACTCATTTCCAATAATTTTACGTTTCTTTTCTGGATCAGATACACCTTTTAGTTTAGATAAAAACCTTTGACTAGCATCAATTTTAATGATATTAATATCCATTCCTCTATTTAACATATCCATAACGCCTTTGGCTTCACCTTTACGAAGTAATCCATGATCAATAAACATACATGTTAATTGATCACCTATTGCTTTATGCAATAATGCCGCAACAACAGAAGAATCTACACCACCAGATAATCCTAGTAATACTTTATCATTTCCAACAGTTTCTCTTATTTTTTTAACTTGCATATCAATAAAGCTTTCCATTGACCAATTATCCTTAGCTTTACAAATTTCAAATACAAAGTTCTTTAATAAGTCATTACCAAATTCAGAGTGTCTTACTTCTGGATGGAACTGTACAGTATAGATATTTTTTTCTGGATTAGAAGTAGAAGCAAATGTACAAGTTGAACTTGATGCATCTTTTCTAAATCCTGGTGCTAACTTATCTACTTGATCTCCATGAGACATCCAAACAACATGTTCTTTTGGTAATCCTTTAAATAATAATGAATCTGTTTCTACTTGAATAACCGTTCTTCCATATTCTTTAGTTTGACATGCTTTAACACTTCCACCATTCATATAATGTGTCATTTGCATTCCATAACAAATTCCTAAAATTGGTATACCACTTTCAAAAATAGCTGGATCACATTTAAATGCATCTTCTTCATAAACACTGTTTGGTCCACCACTAAATACAATCCCTTTTACATTTCCCAATGCTTTAATTTGCTCTAATGTAATTGTATGAGGATGTAATTCACTATACACACCAAATTCACGAATACGTCGAGCTATTAATTGATTATATTGGCTACCAAAATCTAATACAACGATCATATCACTATTCATAATTTTTCTCCTTTTTAAAACATTTCTTCTAAAATAATTGTTTGAGTACGATCTGGTCCTACACTAAACATTGCAATAGAACAATGAATAAGTTCACTAATACGTTTTAAGTAATTTTGACAATTAACTGGTAATTCATCAAAAGATTCTACCTTTGTAATATCTTCATGCCATCCAGGAAGTGTTTCATACACTGGTTCTACTCTTTCTAATTCTTGAATAGTAGATGGTAATGCATGAATTTCTTTACCATCTAACTTATAAGCAACACAAATCTTTAACTCATCAATACCTGTTAAAACATCTAGTAACATCATTGAAACATGAGTTAATCCACTAATTCTTCTAGATTGATTCACAACTACAGCATCAAACCATCCAATTCTTCTTGGTCGTTTTGTAACAGTTCCATACTCATGACCTACTTCTCTAATATTATCTGCAATCTGACCTTCTATTTCTGTAGGAAATGCACCAGAACCAACCCTTGTTGTATATGCTTTTACAATTCCTAATGCTTTATCAATATAGATTGGACCAATTCCTGCTCCTTCACAAACTCCATTTGCTCCAGGATGTGATGAAGTGACAAATGGATATGTTCCATAATCAATATCTAACATTGTTCCTTGTGCACCTTCAAATAGCACATTTTCATTATTTCTTAATGCATTATCTAATAACAAACTTGTATCTTGTACATATGGTTTAATTATTTTTGCATATTCTTTATACTCATTAAATATTTCTTCAACAGTAAAATCTAATTCTGGGTATTCTTGTTTTTTTAATGGGTAAACCTCTTTTAAACGTTTTAAAAATATCGATTCATCAATAAACTCACCCATACGAATTCCTATCCTAGCATATTTATCTACATATGTAGGACCAATTCCTTTTTTTGTAGTTCCAATATTATTATCTCCACGTCGTGTTTCTTGAATTTCATCAATTTTTAAATGATATGGTAAAATAATATGTGCACGATCAGATATGACAATATTATCAGTACTAATCTTAGCATCATTTAAATATTTAATTTCTTCTAATAATGCTTTAGGATTAATTACCATTCCATTTCCTAACACAACTTTTTTTGCACTAAAAATACCTGAAGGAATTAATCTTAAGGCAAATTTTTGATGATTAAATTCAATTGTATGTCCTGCATTATTTCCTCCTTGATAACGCACAACATAATCTGCCTTTGAAGATAAATAATCAGTTACCTTCCCTTTTCCTTCGTCTCCCCATTGACTTCCAACTACGACTACACCAGCCACACTCCATCTTCCTTTCGTCACATAACATCTTTTAATACATGACTATTTTACACGATATTTAAATAAATTTCTACTTTTTTATACATAAGTTTATATAGTTTGGTTAACCAACAAAAAAAGCAAAAAACATGAGCACATACTCATGTTTTTTTATGCATTTATAGTATCTTGAAGTAATTGTTTGGTAAGATTATTTACTGAATCCATATAATACACTAATCTAGAAAGATGAATAACATTATCAATATGTTTTCCTTGTAAATGTACAATAGGTACAATGGATAAAAGACAACTTAAAAGTACTTTTTCTTCAGGATACAATACAACCTTTTTCAAATAAAACTGAAACAAACAATCTAGATCAAATAACGTATCAGTTGTTTGTTGATACATATTGAATATATCATAAATTGGCATATCAATCTTTAAATGATCTACAGAAATGATTTTTTGGTAATTTAAAAAAATATGTTGATATTTAAAATTCAAATACACAAATGACACTCTTACATATTCTTTATTTTGTGTCATTTCACGATATTTTTCTAATTGATTAAATGCATAATTAAGGCTATTTTCAATACGATAATAATTCATTAATAACATCCATTGCCATGGACATCGATCAAACTCCTTTTCACAAAAACATAACATTTTATAATAGTAACTTCTTCTTTCTTCAATTATTTTAGTAAAATCATTGCACAAATTTTCAAAATAATGATGACTTACTTTCATTGTATAAAATGTATGATTATGCAACCATGCAATCGTTTCAAAATAAAATTTTAGTTTTAGCTCACGCATTGGCATAGCATCATTTTCATACCATGGCATTAAATAAAAATATTGATCTTGATATTTACTTACTGGACTATTTTCCTTGTTAACTAATATTTCTGTAAAACAGTTTAGCCTTAATGTTTTCATATAATAATAGTTTTGACAAAAATCATAACTATCACAAAACTTTAATGCGATAAAACCACTAGTAGTTTTTAACTTATATACTTTTTCACTAATTTTAATAACACCTAAAACATCGATTTGGTAGTAATTCTTTACTGTAGCAATCATGACTCATAATATGGTATAACAACTAAACACCCTTCAGTAATTTCTTTACCTCTATTATATTCTTGAATCATATCTAATGGAACATTATATCGAGTAGCAATTGTGTCATATGAATCATTTGGTCCTACAACATAAATATAATAAGGTACTAAATCTTTATTATCTGATATTTCAATTAAATCATCTAATGAATAATCATCATCGTTATCATCATCCTGATTGTCAAATACGTCATTGTCATCCTGATCGTCATCTATTTCATATTTATCATCGTCGTTGTCATCTGTTTTATCATCGATATGATCATGATGATTTTCGATTACTTCTTTAATTTCTTCAATTAAATCTAAATCATCTTCTTTGTCTTTACTTCTTTCGTTTGCAGTATCAATATGTTTATCTTCACTTGTGATTACACCATACACATTAGCTTGTATCGTCACCATTAAGTTTCCATCCAATATCTTATAATCAAAATCCTCTATTTTTACATTAAAATCACGTTGTTCACTAATTTTATCAAAAGGAGCTAATAAATCGATTTCTATTGATTCATTAAATCTTTCTTTACTAGTACTTTTTAAAAATTCACCAGTAATCTCT
Organism: Thomasclavelia sp.; assembly: GCA_020025035.1. Classification (GTDB taxonomy): domain Bacteria; phylum Bacillota_I; class Bacilli_A; order Erysipelotrichales; family Coprobacillaceae; genus Beduini. Next base: position 9,352 of record JAHHSU010000025.1, read on the forward strand.
ATCGAACCTTGTGCTTTCATTCCTTGATCTTCAATTTTGTAATGAATTGATTCATCTACTGAAATACTTAGTAATTCCTTTAACTGATGATTTAAGTCCACCATTTTTTCAAAATAAATCTTTTGCATATTCTTCCCCTCCTACAAAATAATATGCATTTTACCTTTAAATATGCAAAAAAAAGTAAGTATTAATCTACTTACTCATTATCTTCTAATTCACATAATTCTAAAATATATTTCCATGCTTGATCAATTCCAATTTTCTTTAAACTAGAAAATCTCACAAAATAATCATTTTCATCAAATTGCAAGGTATCCTTAATCATTTTTTCGTTTTTCTTTAATTCATTACGCTTTAATTTGTCTTCTTTAGTAGCTACTACAATTACTGGAATATCATAATACTTGACATACTCGTACATCGTAATATCATCCTTAGTTGGTTTATGTCTAAAATCAACTAACATAATCACTCCCATTAGCGTAGAGCGGTTTGCTAGATAGGTATCAATAATATCACTAAATTGTTCTTTTATTTTTTGATTCACCTTAGCATATCCATATCCTGGTACATCTACAAAGCGTAAAGTATCATTGACATTAAAAAAATTCAATGTTCTTGTTTTTCCAGGTGTTCCAGAAACTTTAGCTAATCCATTACGTTGAAGCATTGTATTAATAAAACTTGACTTACCAACATTACTTCTTCCTGCTAAGCAAATCTCAGGTACACTTTCTTCAGGCCACTGAGACTGCCATGCTGCACTTAACATATATTCAGCTTTTTTTATTTTCATTACTAAACTCCTTTAAAAATAAGGTAGTTAAATTAACTACCTTGTACTAATGCGTGTTTGAAAACTGTATCAATATTATCAGCTAATACGATTTCTAGTTCATTTCTTACTGATTCAGGAATATCCTCAATATCTTTTTCATTTTCTGTAGGGATAATGATTTTTTTAATACCTGATCGGTGTGCAGAAATCGATTTTTCTTTTAATCCACCAATTGGTAGTACATTTCCTCGCAATGTCATTTCCCCTGTCATTCCTACATCAAAACGAACTGGAGTATTTGAAAAGGCCGAATAAATAGCTGTAGTAATAGTTACTCCTGCACTTGGTCCATCCTTTTTAATTGCACCTTCAGGAACATGAATATGAACATCACGTTTTTCAAATAACGATGGATCTAAATGATATTTATCAATATTTGCTTTAATATAACTATATGCAATAGAAGCAGATTCTTTCATAACATCACCTAATTGTCCAGTTATAATTAGTTTACCAGTTCCTTTATAATGGTTTACTTCAATTGGTAAAATGTCACCACCAAATTGAGTATAAGCAAGACCAGTAACAACACCAACTTTTGCTTCGTTTAGTTTTTTAGTATGGTCAAATGCCTTTTTACCCAAATACTCTTCTATGTCTTTTTCTTCAATGTAAACTGCACTCACTTTTTCTTTTAAGATTTTTACAACAACTTTTCGACATACCTTACCAATCAATCTTTCTAGATGTCTTACCCCTGCTTCACGTGTATAATGACGAATCATACACATTAAGGCATCTTCACTAAACGATAGTTGTTCCAAACTCAAACCATGATTGGCTAATTCTTTTGGAACTAGGTGATCTTTTGCGATATGATATTTTTCTTGTTCAGTATAAGAAGAAACTTCAATAATTTCTAAACGGTCACGTAACGGTCCAGGAATAGTATCTAAACTATTTGCAGTTGCAATAAACATTACATTAGATAAATCATAAGGTTCTTCTATATAATTATCTGAAAATTGTGAGTTTTGTTCAGGATCTAACACTTCTAACATAGCACTAGAAGGATCACCTTTGTAATCACTTGACATTTTATCAATCTCATCTAATAAAAATACTGGATTTGTTACTCCTGCTTTTTTCATTCCTTGTATAATACGTCCAGGCATCGCACCTAAATAAGTACGACGATGTCCTCTAATTTCAGCTTCATCATTTACCCCACCTAAGGAAGCTTTTACAAATTGTCGATTTAATGCACGTGCAATTGATCTAGCTAAACTAGTTTTACCTACACCTGGAGGCCCATATAAACAGATAATTGGAGACTTTAATGAATGTGTCATCTGTTTTACAGCTATTTGTTCTAAAATACGCTCTTTAACTTTATCAAGTCCAAAATGATCTGCATCTAATATTCGTTCTACCTCTTCAAGATTGTCATTATCAGTTGTTTCTTGATACCAAGGCGTTTTAATTATCCAATCTAAATAATTTCTAACTACACTTGCCTCAGAAGAAGCAGGTGGCATCATTTCATATCTTTTTAGTTCTTCTTCAACTTTGTCTTTAACATATTGTGGATATGGATTATTTTTTAATAATTGTCGTATACCATCTGCATCATCAACCTTATTAGAAATGTCCCCTAATTCTTCTTTGATCATTCTAATTTTTTCTCTTAAGTAATATTCACGTTGATTGTCATCTATACTATCTCTTACTTTTCGATTAATATTTTGTTCAATTTCACTAATAATTTTTTCAGATTCTAACTCTTTTAAAATTAACAATAACCTTCTATTAACGTTACGTGTCGCTAGAATTTTTTGTTTACTTTCTAATCGTATATTTAAATAATGAGCAATAGAATCTCCAAATTCAGTCGCAGACACACCTGAAGTCAATCCATTTAAGACATCCCTAGGCATTAATTGCATTTGAGAATCCATTGTTTCTAACGTTTCTGCTAGCATTCTTATCAATGCAACTTCTTGCTCTTCATTTCCATACTGATCATCTATAAATTCTACTTTAGCATAAAAGCATTCATTTTTTTTCTTTAAAGAACAAATCTTTACACGTTGTTGCCCTTCAACTGTTAATTTGATAATTCCTGACTGATCTCGTCTTATCTTTTTTCTTAGTGTACAAAGCGTTCCAACGTGAAATATATTTTTATAATTAACATTCTCTTCAAATGGATTTACTTGTGAAACAAAAATAATATTTTTTTCATATAAATTATCACTATCATTAATTGCATTTAGACTAGATGGTCTTCCCACATCTAGAGTAAGTGTATTACCTGGAAAAACAATCATTCCCCTAGTAGTAACAACAGGCAATTCTATACGTACTTTTTCTTCTGACACGCCTTAACCTCCTAACGATCGATATATTTAAACAAGACGCCTTAGCGTCTTGCTTGCTATTTACCTTTAATTATATCCATTGCTTTTTTATTTAATAATTCTTCTTTCATTGCATACATTTGACTAGCAAATAATTCCTTGATTTCGTTTACTTCTTTACCAAATTGTGATGCAATATTTTCTATTTCTTTATCTACTTCAGCTTCTGTTACTTCTAATTTTTCTACTTCAATGATTTTTTCTAAAATATATCTAAATTTTACTCTATTTACTGCTTGATCTTTGATTTCATCTCTAATATCATCAATTGTTTTTCCAGAAATTGTAACAAATGTTTTTAAATCTAATCCTTGCCTTTGTAAATTTCCATCAATTTCATGTAACATACGATCAATTTCTTGATTTACAATTGCATCAGGAACATCAACTTTAGAATTACTAATTACTTGATTAAATAATGTTTCAGAATATTCATTTTCAGCATTTGTTTGCTTATGATCCTTAATTTGGTCTTTAATATAACTTTCTAACTGTTTTAAGGTTTCAACTCCATCAATACTCACATCTTTTGCAAATTCATCATCTAATTCAGGTAATGTTTTTACCTTGATTTCATGTACTGTTACTTTAAATACAGCTTTTTTACCTGCTAATTCTTCTGCTTGATAATCTTTTGGGAATTTTACTGTAATATCTTTAGTTTCTTCTACTCCCATTCCTACTAATTGATCTTCAAATCCTGGAATAAATGTGTTAGAACCAATTTCTAATGGATGATTTTCACCTTTACCACCATCAAAAGCAATTCCATCAATAAATCCTTCAAAATCTATAACAGCTGTATCACCAGTTTCTACTTTTCCATTTTCTTTTATAGATAACTCAGCAAAATCATTTCTATAACGTTCAATAATATTTTGAATTTCTTTTTGAGTTACTCTAACAGTAGGTTTTTTTACATCTAAATCTTTATATTGTCCTAATGTTACTTCAGGTTTTAATGGAATAATAATTTTAACTTTTAATTCTTTTTCATCCACTGCTTCAATTTCAAGCGTTGGTTGAGCAATTGGATCAACATTATGTTCCTTTAATAAATTTGTAAATTCACTTGCTAATACAATATCTATTGCATCACGATAAATTGCTTGATCTGATATTCGTTTCTTAATAAATGCTTTTGGGGCTTTCCCTGGTCTAAACCCATCTAACTTTACATTTTTAGCTATTTTGTCGAAGGCCTTATCTTGTGCTTTTGTCCAAATATCACCGCTAAAAGTTGCAGTTAATTCTCCAACACTTCCTTCTAATTTCTTCCAACTACTTTTCATTTTATTTCCCTCCAATTTTACACGCTTGTAATTATACATGAAAAATTTATATATATCAAACGATTTGAACATCTAATTTTTTAAATTCTTTTATTTTTAACATCATATCATCACTACGAACTCCATAATTACATGCAATTTCTTCTAAATCGCACTCTATAGATTGTAGAGTAGCTACATAATAATGAATACTTGCAGCAATTATCTCACATTCCTCTTTCTCTATATCATTTGGATACTCATAATATAAATAGTTATTTGCAAATTCGATACACATTGTAAGTAATGATGGATTTTTATCTTCTAAAAAATAAAATAAATAATCACAAATACGAATCGTGCTTTCATTATCGCGCATCTTTTTAAGAAAGTATGGATTGACTTCAATAGTTAAACCATTTTTTGTAACAACGATTTCTTCATCTATTTCTTGATCAATCAAAACCTCTAATAAAAAAGATTTTGCATAGGGTGATTTTGATTTTAATGTTAAGCAAGTTTTTATTTCTTCCAAATAGTTTCTTGCATTCATTTTACTAATTTGATCTATCAACAAAAGTAGGTATTCAGCTCTTACATTTCCAACTAATATTTCACGTATTTCATCATCACTAAATTCTTTAGCTGTATATGGCGACAAAAGACCTAATTCTTGTATTTCTGAAAGAAAATCCTTATGTAATTTTTTTAGAATAGACTTACATTCACGTGGAATGTATGGCATCGACAATTCCATCTCAATTAAGTCAATTCCTTCATGCAATTCTCCTAATTCCATCAAAATAGTAAGATAAATAAATACTACATTATAATATGTTTCTTCAGCTTTTGTTCTAGCCAAAACCGCTTCTTGTCTTGCTTGTCTTAATTCTCCCATTTCATACAGGCAAACAAGTCGTAAATAACGAACATCTTCATCATTTAGATCTGTTAACATAGCTAATGCTTCCTCAAATAATTCGTTTTCTATATACTCTTCAATCAATTTCATAGTACACCTCTTCGCAAAATAAAAAAGCACTCAATAAATGCTTTATTTTCTAAATGGCGTCCACGAAGGGATTCGAACCCCTGACCGCACGCTTAGAAGGCGTGTGCTCTATCCAGCTGAGCTACGTAGACGTTTCATATTGCCAACACATAATAACATTTACACAATTACAAGTCAATAGTTAAATGGTATAATTCATTCCTCTTTCTACCTCCTGAATTGTAAAATGAAAGTGGAATTATAAATAAACTACAAAAAAGTTCATAGA
>JAHHSU010000026.1 GCA_020025035.1 Thomasclavelia sp.
AGATATACTATCATCTCTTTATAGAAGTCTACTTTGTAAATGGTATATGACAATAAAACAAGATATCTATGAACTAATTTGAAGTTTATTTATAATTCCACTTTTATTTTACAATTCACGTTTCAAAATAAAACTATGTAAGTTAAGCTATACACATGCTTTACTTACACAGTTTATATCACACTCTCCTACGTCTTATTTTAAATATTTAATTAAGTTACTCTAGGAAAATCATATCAATTTAATATATCTTTTATTTTTATTTATGACTGTTTCTATTTTGAAAATCATGACTAATTGTTTGTGCAGCTATTGCCCCATCGTTAGTTGCAGTAACAACTTGTCTTAAAAATTTTTGACGTACATCTCCTGCTGCATAAATCCCTTCAATAGATGTTCTCATATTTTCATCTGTAACAATATACCCTTGTGCATCTAAAATATCAAAAGGTTTCAAAAATTCTGTTACAGGATCTAATCCTATAAATGGGAAAATTCCTTTAACTAGTAAATTAGAATGTTTATTAGTAATAGTATCTTCTAGTAACAATCCTGCAACTTTATTATCTTCCACTATTACTTCTAAAGGTTTTTGTTGAAAATGAACCTCGATTTTTTCATTTTTTTCTAAAGCTTCTTGAACGATTTGATCTGCTCTAAATTGGTTACTTCTAACAACTAAATGTACTTTTTTTGCGAATTTTGTTAAATACATTGCTTCTTCTAATGCAGAATTTCCTCCCCCAATAACTGCAACTTCTTCATCAGTAAAAAATGCACCATCACAAACTGCACAATAGGATACTCCTCTACCTATCATTTCATTTTCATTTGGTATATTCATTCTTCTTTCTTTTGTACCTGTAGCAATTAAAATTGCTTTTGTACTATAGACTTGTTCATTTGTTACTACTTCCTTATGATCTTCTTTAAGATGAATACTTTCTACAAGTCCATATTCATATTCTGCTCCAAAATGTGTAGCGTGTTCAAACATTCCATACGCTAAATCTGGACCTGTGATATTTTTATTTCCTGGGTAATTTTCGATTTCTGCTGTAACATTTAATTTTCCCCCAGGAGCACCTCCATCTAAAATTAAAATTTTTAGTTTAGATCTTGATGCATAAATGGCCGCTGATAAACCTGCAGGACCAGCCCCTATAATGATTAAATCATACATCATTTATCCCTCTTTCTTTTTCGTTTTATAAATATAGATTAAACCTAAACATCCTACTATAATAAATACAATAGAAGTTAATTGTGCCATTTTTATACTGCCAAGCATTAGTGAATCACTACGATATGCTTCTACAAAAAATCTTACAATACCATACCAAATAAAATAACACATAAATTGTGATCCAGTTTTTTTCAAATATTTAGAGACAATAAAAATAATGACAAAAAATCCAATTAAATTTAAAATTGATTCATATAAAAAGGTCGGTTGCCGATACATACCATCAATCCACATACCTTGTTTAATAAATTGAGGAATTGGCAAAGATGCCATTTGTTGTGAAGTCATCACTTGTCCATAAGCCTCTTGATTAATAAAATTTCCCCATCTACCAATTGCTTGAGCAACTAGTACAGTTGGCATAATGGCATCTCCCATTTCTAAAATGTCTACCTTATTTTTTTTACAAAAATAAATGGCATATAAAATTGCAGCAACTAAGCCCCCTTGAATTGCTAAACCACCTTCATATATTTTAAATATCCCCATAATATCATGAGCATATAATTCGTTAAAGGTAAAAACTACATACCAAATTCTAGCACCAACAAAACCAATAAGTAATAAATTTATAAAAAAATCAGATAAAGGTAATTCATGATATCCTTTTTTGATTAATCGATATTTAGAAATAAAATATCCAACAAGTGCACCACCAAGTAGACAAATGGCGTACCATTGAATAGTTAACGGACCAATTTGTAAAAATGTCGTTCTATTAGGAAATAAATGCATTATGATTCCTCCTGCTTATGATCATTAATATTTGTAAGAATACGATTAACAAACTCTTTACTACTATCATAACCTGATTCTATCAAACGTTTATTCATTACTGCCGCTTCAATAACTACAGACATATTACGTCCTCCAGTAACAGGTATAACAAGTTTATCTATTCCTACATCTAATACATCTTCTACTACTTGTTTATCCGTTAAGCCAATACGTGTATATTCTTTACTTGGTACCCATCGTTCTAATTGAATAACTAAATCAACTTGATCTTTTTCCATAATTGATCCAGCACCAAACATTTTAGCAACATCTATAACCCCGATTCCTCTAATTTCTAATAAATTTTGTAATACAACTGGTGCTCTTCCAATAATCACTTGACCTATTTGATACAATTCTACAGCATCATCTGCAATTAATTGATGTCCACGTTTAATTAATTCTAATGCAATTTCGCTTTTCCCTATTCCACTTTCCCCTTTAATAATGACACCTTTTCCATAAATATTTAAAAATACACCATGCATTAATGTCTCAGGAGCTAATTTTTCATCTAAAAATGTAGATAGTTCTACTGAAAAACGTCCTGTAGTTTGTGTAGTTAAAAAGATAGGGAAATTTTTTTGATTTGCAATTTGTTTTAAAATAGGAGGGCACTGATATCCTTTAGCAATAACAATAGTAGGAATTTTTTCATTTGTTAATTTTTCAAATCTGGATAATTGTGTTTGTTCATCCATTTGATGAATAAAAGCCATTTCTTTTTCACCAAATATCACAACTCTTCTAAAATCACTGTGTTGAAAAAAACCTGCAAGTTCAAATCCTGGACGGTTAATATCAGGTACATAAATTGCACGTTCTAGTGAATGTATGTCTCCGGTAACTTGTTCAAGTGGGAAGTGTTCAATTAAATGTTTAATTAAAATTGATTTTTCAGCCATCTTTATCAACACCTTTCTACAATAAATTTTTTAAGAATTTTCCAGTATAGCTTTCTTGACATTCTGCTACTTTTTCAGGAGTTCCTGTTACTACCACACTTCCTCCTTCATCGCCACCTTCTGGTCCTAAATCAATAATATAATCAGCTACCTTAATAATATCTAGGTTATGTTCAATAATAACAACACTATCTCCATTTGTAACGATTTTTTGTAATACTTCAATAAGTTTAGAGACATCATGACTATGAAGACCAGTAGAAGGTTCATCTAAAATATATAGTGTTTTACCAGTTGGACGTTTTTGTAATTCGCTAGCTAATTTAACACGTTGTGCTTCTCCACCTGAAAGTGTAGTAGCACTTTGACCTAATCTAATATATCCTAAACCAACATCTTGTAATGTTTGTAATTTTTGTGATATCTTTGGCAAATTCTTAAAAAAGACACAGGCATCTTCAACTGTCATTTCTAAAATATCATAAATACTATGATCTTTATACTTTACTTCTAATGTTTCATGATTGTATCGTTTCCCAAGACATTCTTCACATGGAACATAGACATCAGGTAAAAAATGCATCGAAATACGTTTAACTCCATCTCCTTGACAAGCTTCACAACGTCCACCTTTTACATTAAAAGAAAATCTTCCCTTATCATATCCTCGCATCTTTGCTTCGTTTGTTTGAGCAAACAAATCACGAATATCATCAAAAACACCAGTATATGTAGCTGGATTAGAGCGTGGTGTACGTCCTATTGGATCTTGAGAAACATCTATAATTTTATCAATATGTTCTAATCCTTCTATTTTCTTGAATAAACCTGTTTTAACCTTTGTTTTACTTAAGTTAGACTGAATTCCTTTACAAAGTATTTCATTAACTAATGATGATTTTCCTGAACCTGAAACACCGGTTACGACACAAAATGTTCCTAAAGGAAATTTAACGTTAATATTTTTTAAATTATTTTCCTTTGCTCCTTTAATACTAATATACTTTCCATTTCCCTTACGTCTAGTAGTTGGAACCTCAATTTTATAACGACCTGATAAATAATTTCCTGTAATAGAATTATGATTTTCCATTACCATTTGTGGTGTCCCCTGAGCAACTACTTGACCACCATGTTCACCAGCTCCAGGTCCAATATCAATAATATAATCTGATGCTCGCATCGTATCTTCATCATGTTCTACAACAAGGACACTATTTCCTAAATCACGAATTTGATGCAATGTTTTAATTAATTTGTCATTATCACGTTGATGTAATCCAATAGATGGTTCATCTAAAACATATAAAACACCTGTTAGACGTGAGCCAATTTGTGTTGCCAAACGGATACGTTGTGCTTCTCCACCAGATAATCCCGCAGCAGTTCTAGAAAGTGATAAATACCCCAATCCTACATCAAATAAAAAACGCAATCTATCTTTGATTTCTTTTAACACAAGACTAGCAATTTTTTCTTGCGTTGGTGTTAATTCTAATGTATCAAAAAATTGAATAGCCTCTTTAATTGACAAATCAGTAAGTTCTGCAATATTTAATCCTCCAACTTTTACACTTAATACTTCATCAGTAAGTCTTTTTCCTTTACATGTAGGACATATATGTTCTGAGGTAAAACTTTCATACCATTCTTTTGACCATGTTGAAGATGTTTCTTCGTACCTACGCTCAATTAGTGTCTTGACCCCTTCAATTTTCTTTACAGATTTAGAAATATTTCCTGAACTAGAGACTAATGTTAACTCAATAGGCTTTTTAGAACCAATCATAATAATATCCATCTCTGATTTAGTAAAATCTTTTAATGGTTTATCTAAATCAATTTGATAGGCTTCACATAATTTTTTAAAACGTTGCCATTCAATACGGTCCGTTCCTACTGCTGTTTTAAAATACCTAATCCCCCCCTTAGAAATACTTAAATTACGATCGGGAATAATTAAGTCTATATCTACTTCATTTTTTGTTCCAATCCCTCGACAATTAGGACAAGCTCCTAAAGGTGAATTAAACGAAAACAATCTAGGTTCAAGTTGAGGAACAGAAAATCCACAAATTGAACAGGCATAATTTTCAGAAAATAAAGTCTCACTTTCATCACTTAAATTTTGGATAATTATTTCACCACTAGCTAGCTTTAAAGCTGTTTCTAAAGAATCTACCATTCTAGAGCGATACCCCTCTTTTTTGATAATTCTATCTACTATTACTTCAATACAATGTCTTTTATTTTTATCTAATTCAATTTCTTCTTCTAATAATCGTACACTTCCATTTACTCTTACTCTTACATATCCATCTTTTTGTAATTGACTAAATAGTTCTTTATGTGTCCCTTTTTTATTTTTAACTACAGGTGCTAAAACTTGTAATTTACTACCATCACTATATTGATCGATAACATCCATCATTTGCTTTGTAGTTTGAGACTGAATAGGATTACCATGTACTGGGCAATAGGGAACCCCTATTCTTGCATATAATAAACGTAAATAATCATAAATTTCTGTAACAGTTCCAACAGTTGATCTTGGGTTATGGCTAGTAGTTTTTTGGTCGATTGCAATTGCTGGAGATAATCCTTCAATACTATCTACATCTGGTTTTTCTGTATTCCCTAAAAATTGACGCGCATAAGCACTTAATGATTCCACATAACGGCGTTGTCCTTCTGCATAAATGGTATCAAATGCTAAAGAAGTCTTTCCTGAACCAGAAGGTCCTGTCATAATAACTAATTGATTTCTTGGTATTTCAATATCTATATTTTTTAAATTGTTTTCTCTTGCTCCCTTAATGACGATTTTATCTTGTTCCATATTTCTTTCCTCTTATCCTATTTATAATAAATCATGATTTCATTCATTATTTTAATGTTTTTATTAGTTTATCATATTTTTATAATATATGTTAGTCATAACCTTTACAATAAAATTAACTCATTATTTATATAGCTATTATTCAACTAGGTCTACTTATAGCCATATTTATCATGTAATACAACAATTATTTTTTCTTTATCTAGGCCTTGTAATTGGTATTGATAGCTTTCCTCAATAATTATTCGATACATTTTTTGATCTTGAAACCCTAATTGTTGCAAGGTATTTCCAGTAATCAAAGGTAATGGTAATGTTGTGCCATATTTAGCTTTCATGATTTTAAAATATTTATTAATCTTTTCAATGTTTTGTGGATTTGTACTAGAAAGTGCTAGAATATGTAACTCTTCTAGTGTTAAATAAGGAGTAATTAATCTTAATATTTGATAATAATATCCTTGATGATTAAACGTAATGTCTTCATAAAGCATACTTAATGCTTGTCTAGTTGTCTCTATACATCTAATCCACTTATTACTACTAAAACAATCCATTAAAGTTTGATGATCTAATAATAGACATAATCCTATCCATCTTAATTGAATGGATGCGTGATAATAAGATAAATTGTCTATTATACATTTAGTAGATTCACTAATATAAAATGGTTGAAAGGCGTCAATCACATCCAAAAAATAAAATGCATAGGATGGCTTTTGACATTGTAATATTTTAGTATACTCATCATAAATTTTTGCTTTAGATAATTTACTAATAGAAAAACCATATTGCTGACATAAATGAAATAACTTTAGTTCTACATTAAAAGTAGGAAACCTTGCAACAAACCTTGACAATCTTAATATCCGAAGTGGATCATTTTTAAAGAAATCTAAATCAATAGCTCTTAAAATACCATCATAAAGATCTTTAATCCCACCAAAAGGATCTTTATATTGATGAAGTAGCGGATCATATAAAATACTATTTATCGTAAGATCTCGACGCTTACTTGCTTGAGTAAATGATGCATAAGGACTAAAGAAAACTTTTAATTTTCCATGATTATATTTTTCAACCCTAGCTAAAGTTAGATCACAATTTAATGATTTAATGTGATAAACTCCATATTTTCGATTTACCCTATATTCTAATAAACACTCACATAATATTTTTTCTAATTCCTCACCACTTAAACCATAAACTTCCATATCTTTATCTTTACTTTTAATATTTAATAATTGATCTCGTACAAAACCACCAACCAAATAGACATGCCCTTTTTGATTAATTTTATGAATTAACTCTAGGAGCATTATTTTTCCCCTTTAAGTTCTAAAATAATATCTCTTAATTCCATAGCCTTTTCAAAATCTAATACTTTTGCAGCAGCTTTCATTTCTTTTTCTAATTCTATAATGTATTCTTCTTTTTGTTTTTTTGAAGCTTTTTTCCCTTTTACAAGCATCATATCACTAGTTGTTTTTTCTTCCATTCCATGAATTACTTCACGTATATCTTTTTGAATAGTAGTAGGAATAATTCCATTAACTTGATTATATTCTTCTTGAATTTTTCTTCTTCGATTAGTTTCTTCAATTGCTTCTTGCATGGAATCAGTCACTTTATTAGCATACATAATCACTTTTCCAGAAGCATTTCTTGCAGCACGACCAATTGTTTGAATTAATGATCGTTTACTTCTTAAAAACCCTTCTTTATCAGCATCCAAAATACATACTAATGACACTTCAGGTATATCCAATCCTTCTCTAAGTAAATTAATCCCTATTAAGACATCATATTTTCCTAAACGTAAATCTCGAAGTATTTCAATTCTTTCTAATGTCTTTGTATCTGAATGTAAATAAGCAACCTTTAAGCCCATTTCTTTAAAGTAATCAGTTAAATCTTCTGCCATTTGTTTAGTTAAAGTAGTAATTAAAACACGTTCATTAAGGGCAACACGTTCATTTATTTCATGAATAATATCATCAATTTGTCCTTCAATTGGACGAATTTCAATAATTGGATCTAATAATCCTGTAGGACGAATAATCTGTTCTACATATTTATTATTGGTTCTTTCTAACTCATAATCTCCAGGTGTTGCTGAAACATAAATGACTTGATGAATTATTTTTTCAAATTCCTCAAATCTTAATGGTCGATTATCTAATGCACTAGGTAATCGAAATCCATAATCAACTAATGTTTGCTTTCTTGCTCGATCTCCATTAAACATTCCACGAATTTGAGGAAGCATTACGTGAGATTCATCCACCACAATTAAAAAATCATCTGGAAAATAATCAATTAAAGTATAAGGTCTTTGCCCTTTGCTTCTGTCATCAATGTGTCTTGAATAATTTTCGATTCCAGAACACATTCCTACTTCCCTTAACATTTCCATATCATGTCTTGTTCGTTGTTCTAATCGTTGGTGTTCTAATAATTTAGATTGTGATTTTAATTCTTCCAATCGTTCATCTAATTCGTTGCTAATCCCTTCTACTGCTTTTAACATATGTTCTTTTTTAGTTACATAATCATATGCAGGATAAATCGTATAATGTAAAAAAGCATTCATTACTTTTCCAGTAATTGGTTCTACTTCACAAATTCTTTCTACTTCATCACCAAATAATTCAATACGAATTAAATAATTTTCTGTATAACCTGGAACAATCTCTACTACATCTCCTCGCACTCTAAATGTGCCCTTCATTAATTCTATATCATTACGTTGATATTGACGATCCACTAAAAAAGTAAGTAATTCCTTTCGATCAATTATTTGTCCTACTCGAATACTAAAAATCATTTCTTTATATTGCTCAGGATTTGACAAACCATATATTGAAGCTACAGATGCTACAACAATAGTATCCTTTCGTTCTAATAACGAGTTCATCGAAGAAGATCGAAGCATTTCAATTTCATTGTTTGTTTTTGCAGTTTTATCAATATATGTATCACTTTTAGGAATATATGCTTCTGGTTGGTAAAAATCAAAGTTAGATACAAAATATTCTACTCTATTATGAGGGAAAAACTCCTTTAATTCAGAATACAACTGTCCAGCTAAAGTTTTATTATGTGCTAAAACAAGTGTAGGTTTATTTACTCTTGCAATAACATTAGAAATAGTAAAAGTCTTTCCTGTTCCTGTTCCACCTAACAATACTTGCTCTTTTTTTCCTTGTTGAATACCTTCTACTAATTGATCAATTGCATATGGTTGATCTCCTGTAGGCTTATATGTTGAAACTAACTCAAACTTTGACATTAGCATCCCCCCTATTGAATTAATGATTGCACCTTTTCCATTTGTTTATCATGTATATTTTTATAGCGATATTGTAGGCATTTTAAAACTAAAATTTCTTTATCTTTTTCCTCAAAGATACCATTTACTTCTAGTTGATTATCTTTTTCAAATGATTCTAATGCATCTTGTGTCGCCATTGAAAAATACCCATCCGTTCTATCTACTCCATAACCAAGTTCCTGAAGCATTAACTGTAATTGTTCTACTTTTGGATCTACACAATCAAAGGATAAAGGTGTATCTATTGTAAAATCTAATATGTCAAATTGCTTATCATTATCCTCATAAATATTAGGTTCAATTCCTTTACCATTAATACATGTTTTATCAGGTAGAAACCATTTAGATGTTGTAATTTTTAACGCACTTAAATCATCTAATACAATTTGTTCTTGTATAATTCCTTTACCAAAACTTTTATTTCCTACAACTTGATAATCTAATAATTGTTGTAAACAACCTGCTAATATTTCTGCAGAACTAGCAGTATTTTCATTGATTAATACATATCCACTTACAAATTGGTAAGGACTTGAATTTGTCGATATATATTCTTTTTGTTTTCCATTTTTATATTCTGTATAAAACATTGTCTGCCCTTTTTCAATCATTAAGTTTAAAATATCCTTAGCTGATTGAACATAACCCCCAGGATTATTACGCAAATCAAAAACAATGGTATCAATATTATTATTTTTCATATCTTTTAATGCATTTTCTACACTAGATACAGTAGTTTTTCCAAATCCTGATAATGTAATTAATCCATAAGGTTTATTATTAGATGTATCAATTTTATATAACATAGAAGTATCAAAATTTCCTCTAGTAACATCCATTTCTAATGTTTTATCATCTCTTTGAATGATAATATGTGAAGTAGAACCATCCTTTCCTTGAATCAATTCCACAACTTCATCTTTATTTTTATCTAGTAACGATACACCATCTATTTCTAAAAGAATATCTCCTACTTCTATCCCTGCTTTACTAGCACCACTATCTACAAATACTTTTGAAACTACTACATGATTAGATAAAACATTAAATCCTATACCAATTCCTACCTTATTTTGATCTACACTATTTTTAAAATCATTTAATTCTTCTGATGTATAATATGTCGTATATGGATCACCTAAAGCATTTACCATTCCACTAGCCATTGCATTTGTATTTATACCTATATCATTAATATCAAACCATTTTTCTTTGATAATACGATATATTTCTTGCATTTTATTTTCATTCATATTTCCTATAGCTAAAGGTAATCGAATATAGTTAGCTCCGATAAAACCTACTACAAAACTTAAACTAACGCCAACTAAAAACCCAAAAAGTGTAATTCTAATTTTATTTTTTCTTTTATTAATTGATTTTGGTTCCACATACTCACCTCATTTAGATACATTATACACAATATCCTCTAAAAAATACATAAAATAATTACCTAGATAAGTGTATTTAAACACAATAAAAGAAGGGATAATCCCCTCCTTCTTTAATAGTTATTTGATTTAACTTCAAAATGAGCTTGTGGATGATTACATACTGGACATACCTCAGGAGCATTCCCACCTACATGTATATGACCACAATTTGTACATACCCAAATTGTTGACTCACTTTCCTTTTTAAATACTGAATTATTTTCAATATTTTGTAATAATTTTAAATATCTTTCTTCATGTTCTTTTTCAATTTTACCTACTTCATCAAATAAATAGGCAATTTGATCAAATCCTTCTTCTTTAGCTTCCTTAGCAAAAGTTGCGTACATATCTGTCCACTCATAATTTTCACCATTTGCTGCATCTTTTAAATTATCTATTGTTGATCCAATACCATCATTTAATAATTTAAACCAAATTTTAGCATGTTCTTGTTCATTTTTTGCAGTTTCTAAAAAGATGTTAGCAATTTGAACGTATCCTTCTTTTTTAGCTTTACTTGCATAATAAGTATACTTATTTCTTGCTTGTGATTCACCTGCAAAAGCACTTTTTAAATTTTGTTCTGTTTTTGTTCCTTTTAAACTTTTCATAATATTCCTCCTATTCATACGTTATTATATCACTAATAATGCAAGACATACAAGTAACATGCTATGAATCAATTAATTCTATGAACTATCCATACATGTTATATTTTAGTGATTATTACTTTGACTATCCTAATCTATTTATATACTTTTTTAGTAATTACAAAACTTCCCTCTTTTACAAATTCACGGTTAAAATAATCATAATATGTACCTGGCGTAATCATACCATTAATATTAAGTAAATCAGTTCCAGCTTTTCCTAATACACTATCTACTAATAATACACAATTTGTACTCATCACAAAATATGTTTTAAATCTACTTGATTTAAATTTATATAATCTCGCATGTGCTCTTTCAACTAAAAGACTAGGATAATCTTCATTCTGTTCATCTATTTTTACACCTTTTTCAATAGGAGCATACCAACGATATAATCGTCCTTTAATTTCTTCTATTTTTTTTATTACTTCATCATATTGATGTGAATCTAATTTTAAACCAAAACTAAATAATGTTTTTTTACTATGTTCAATACATAATTGAATATATTCATCTTTATTAGCAAAAAACAAAATTCCATCTCCAATTGATTCAAATAAACAAAAAGAGTCTCGATCATAATTCCCATACGAAATAACTTGATTATCTATAATTAAATCTACATGTCCAAGTGCACCATACCCATCTTTAGTTACATGAATTAATACCTCTACATTAGGAATATCATCTGTTTTTTTCTCTTCTAATTCATATACTTTTCCATCATCTTCATTATCTATAAAATATTGATTGATATAGCGAAGTGCTCTATAAGGAATAATTGCCACAAAAATAATGGGTAAATTAATTCTAATTTTTCGTTTAAATCTTTTTTTAGTAGATATTGGAACAATGGCACATAAACCATCACGAATATATGTATAACCTAAACAAATTGAATAAATCCCAATAAACAAAAATAAATGCGAACTGTATGCAATTGGAGATAAAATAGTCATTAAACCCAAAATCATAAACATAAGACTATCTATCAATAAAATTCCTCGTCCTTTAATATGATCATTTCGATATAATAAATAAGTAATAAATTTAATTCCACCATTCAATATCCCATATAATCCAAAAATAATAACTACAAGAGAGACTGGAACACTAGGATAAAAATAAATTCCTACTCCAATACATAATGAAACTATCGCCATAATAAACGTAAGATACTGAATACTTGACTTTTGTAGTACTAAAATACCTAATTCTATAATAGAAATAATAATTAAAAGAATGGAAACAAATTCAAAAATAGTTAAAACAAATGTTTCTCTTAAAATACAGGTAATACAACCAAAAACCATTAGTATAATCCCTGCTAAAATAAGAGAACTATATTTCAAATCTAATTTTTTTAAATTGAAAGTCATTAAATCACCTACTTTTCTTGGTTTAGGAATTGATACCAAATCTTATTTACTATTGGTATATGATAAACTACATTAGCTAGTATTGCTCCAATAGTATTGAGTAAGAAATCATCAATATCGCATACTCCTACATCTAAATATAACTGCATAAATTCTAATCCTGCGATAAATAAAATAATAAAAATACAAAACATACTTATTTTATTCATTGCTTTAAAATATGTAGGCAACAAAAAGCCTAATGGAGAAAAAAGTATAATATTTCCTAAAATATTAGATATTAAATGTACTAGTAACAAATTTCCATGACGATAGGCTTTAATATAATCCTGAATAACACGAAAAGGAACTAGATTGATTTTTTCAATAGAAGGATTATATATATTCTCTTTACCAACTAATATGTTTCTTCCAAAATCCTTATCTAAATATAATATAAATAATAAATTACCAATATAAAGTAATGTAAATATCCACAATATTATATAAACAGCACGGCGTCTTTTTAATCGATCTGATTGCTTATATAGTAAAAAAAACAAGGTCAATAATAGAAACAATAATTCTATACCAAACATTCCTATTTTTTGGTACACTCTAAAAGTAATTGTCGGTGTAATGCTCATACATATTTGAATTACTAAGGTCACAATAAAACAAACAAAATAAAATAAAGCTGCTCTATATTTCATCATTACACCTCTTTTCATTCGTTGATCCTTACGATGTATTTTTTAATACCTACGATAATTATTTGTTTTTAATATAACATTCATTATGATCAACATAAATGTGTTTTTTATCTAAACGATAATTAATTAATTCACTTATCATTGCGTATAATAAGGCTGTCATCGGTACTGCTAAAATCATCCCCACTAATCCAAACATTCCTCCAAAAATAACAAGTGATAATAACACATATAATCCTGATATTCCAACTGATCCTCCAACTACTTTAGGATAAATTAAAGTATTTTCTAATTGTTGTAACGTTTGGAAATAAATAATAAAGAATATCACTTGTATTGGATTAATAGCAAGTATTAATAAACAACCAAACCCCATCCCAAACATTGCTCCAAACATTGGTACAATACTTGATATTGCAACGATTGCAGAAATTAACTCAGGAAAAGGAAATCTAAATATGCGCATCCCTGCATAACATAACACTCCTAATATACATGCTTCTACTAACTGTCCACCAATAAATCCTGAAAATATTTCATTAGCCTTTTTACCTATTTTAAAAATATATTGAGTATGATCATACTGGAATATTGCTGCAATAAGTTTTTTTAACTGTCTAAGATACATTTCTTTAGAACTTAATAAATATAAACTAACCATAAATGCAGTAAACCATGTACCAAAAGTACCAATAATATTAATAGAAGTATGGATTATATTTGGTGCTGCAGAACCAAACCATCCTCCAACATTAGATACAAGAACTTTCCAATCAAGTTGAGATAAATACTGGGCTATAAATGAATTGGATGCATCATAATCAATATTAAACGCTTCTAAAATATTATTTACAATATCTGTAAGCTTATATACATATCCTGCAATATTATTTACTAATAAACTTAGACTACTTATTAGTTTTGGAATAATAACACTGATTAAGATTGTAAATAACACCAACGCAAATAATAGTGTAACAAAAATCGCAATCCCTCTAGCACATTTTGAAAGCGTACCATTTTTTTTATCTAATCCACATATAAATTTTTCAATTTTTTTCATTGGTATATTTAATACATAAGCAATGCCTATTCCATAATATAATGGTTTAAACAACAAAATCAATCCAATTACAAAAGAAAACACATGCTTAAAATTGAATACAATTGCACCTATTAATACAATAAACGTAGACAAATATAAGATTGGTTTCATTATATGTTTTATTGATTTACAGTCCATATCTCTTCCCCCTTTTTTTTATCATATCACGATTATATGTATATTTCAATTTTGTAGTAACACAATTGATCTAAGGTCTACTTCATTATATATATTAAGAATATTAGCTTAAACATAATTTATCTAACGTTAAACAAATTACATAAAACCATATTACATTTTATAATATATTGATAATTTACATATCCTTAAACAATCATAATAATAAAAAAGATTGATTTCTATATTTTACAAAAATCAATCCTTTATAATAAGATATATTCAAATAAGTATTTGTTATAATTTAAAACTGGTGCGGGTGAAGGGAGTCGAACCCCCACGCCATAGGCGCCAGATCCTAAGTCTGGTGCGTCTGCCAATTCCGCCACACCCGCATCTAAAATGGTGACCCGCAGGCGACTCGAACGCCTGACCCTCTGATTAAAAGTCAGATGCTCTACCGACTGAGCTAGCGGGTCAAAAAATGGTGCCGGCTAAAGGACTTGAACCCTCAACCTACTGATTACAAGTCAGTTGCT
>JAHHSU010000027.1 GCA_020025035.1 Thomasclavelia sp.
ATCATAGCAGAAGAGAATTATGAAAAAGGGATATTATTTGGAATCGAAAAAGGAATCGAAAAAGGAAGAGAAGAAGGAATTGAAAAAGGAATCAAAAAAGGAAGAGCGGAAGGGATAGCAAAAGGAATTAAAAAAGGGATACTTGAAAGTATACCTAAACAAGTAGAGATGTTAAAAGAATTAGATATTGATGAAGCAATCATAATAGAAAAAATGACAAAAATGTATAATATTACAGAAGAAGAAGTAAAAAAATATTTAAAGGTAGTAGTATAGAAAATATGTAAAAACTAAGTAAGGGATGATAAAACCTTGAATTATAAGCATAAAGTGGAATTAAGAGGTAAAAATTTATTTTCTGTTACATAATTTATCTAGGAATAATTTTACAGAATGAAGATATTCTAATATCTTCTTTTTCTTTTATAAATTTTGGGTACATATCAAAATTCGCTTTTTTTGGTGAAATTTTCATATAGAAGATAAAGGAAAGTGTAAATATGTGTTAGAATTCAATTACAATTAAATAAATAAAATATTGTACAGACTAAAAGGATTTTATATAAGATAATGAAAACAGGTTCGATCTAATGAGTATTAAATGCTAGTTGTTATTAAAATTGTTTTTAATAACGTATAGGATTAATAATGATATGGCATTCTTTATTTAAAAAAACTATAGAAAAATTCTATAGATTTTAATATGGTACATATTAGTTTATTTAAAAGTATATTAAAAATGTTATTTAAAAATCTTTTTTATTTGTAATGCAGATAGTAAACTTCCAATTACAGTAAGAATTCCAAAGCAAATTCCTATCATTGTTGGTTGAATATTTAGTAATAATAGGCTAAAGACAAGAGACCATGCACAATAAGTAATATTAAGAGCCATTGCCTTAGCTGCACCAATTTGATGAATTGCTTTATAATAACATAGGTAAGAAGTTGTACCAAAAAGTGCTGCTAAAAAAATGATATATATTGTTTTGGATTGGACAACTTCAATGGTTAAGGGCCAAGCCTTCATGCAGGTAATAATGACTAGACCATAAAATAAAGCAGATATAGATTGTCTAATTTGTAAGGCGTTTTCATCACTAATATTAGGGTCTTTCATACCATATGCAACAATAACTGCTTCACTTGACCAACCTAGTATACATAAAAATGCAAAGAAAAAACCAAGGAATGGATGGGTGATATTGATGTTTTGAGGAGTGTAGCTTAATCCTATTACACCAATGATTGCAATGATTAATCCAATTATTTGATTTTTATTTAATTTTTCTTTTAAAAATATAGCGGATAGTATTGCACCAACAGCAGGAAATAAAGCAGATAAAATAGCAGTATATCCTGGTCCAATATATTTAATTGCATTGACATATCCTGTCATTCCAATTGGTCCACCTAATAATGCCCCCAACATAATAAACTTTCCACTCTTTGTTTTTAGAGCTTTTTTCATATGATTAGTTTCTTTTTTGATTATCATATTAAACCACAGTAATATCATTGAAAATGCATCATGTATAAATGTGCTGATAAATGGTGCTAAAAATATAGCTTGACTAGTGGAAACAAAGGTTGATGTAGATAGTGCAATGCCAATAATTACTGTATCTAATCCCCAAAGTAATCCACCTAATAACCCGCTAATCATGTTTTATCTCCTTTAATTGTTGATCAAGATAATGATATTCATATAAATGATTGGATTTAATAAACGAAAAGCCAATTACATTTTCATCATGAGATTTAATTGGTTTAAATGAATGTAAATCAGATTCTTTGCAATTTAATTGCTTTACAATTTGTTGTAAAATAGAAGAGGTAGTATTTTCTATATAAGAGCTATCGAATGTTCGTAGCTCATCTAATGAATCAAATTCAAAAATAACATCATCATCATATTTTTTAATTTTCATTTTTAGTTTATCTAAATTTTCTAAATAAATTTCTTCCCAAAGTTTATGACTAGTAGAAGGATCTTGAATACATGATTGAAGTATAGAAGTAAATCGTTGACTAAACTCTTCACTAAAAAATACATGTCCTAACATAATCCAACTATTATTTCCACCTATTGTGATATCTTGAATGTAGTTATTTGCATCTACCTTTACGCACCATTCCTTTGTTAATCCTTGAACATAAGTAGTAGCATAATAAGATTCATCTACATATTCTTCAAAAGGATTGATATTAAAATAATTATCAGCTGAACAAATATACGTATTTTTTAAATAGTCTCTTGCTAGAAATAAGCTATAATGATTGTTTCTAGTCATGTATTTAGGGTTTTCAATTAATGTGACATGATAAAGATCTACTAGGTATTCAAATTTTTCTTTTTGATATCCGACTATTATGATAATATTTGTAATTCCTACTTGATGAAGTTGTTTAATTTGTCGTTCAATTAGTACCTCGTTTTTTACTTTTATTAATGCCTTTGGTTTTTCATAGGAAAGAGGGCTAAACCTTGAAGAAACACCTGCTGCCATAATAATGGCATTGTCTACTTTATAACTCATATAATCGATCTCCTAATTTGTTTTTTACAATTTCAAAATATTGTTTTGCATAATGATATTGATATAAAGAGTATTCACCAAATTCCACGCCTAAATGATGTTTATATTCACACCAATTACTCCATAATAAACCACAACAGGCAATGTATGCATATATTTTTAAACGTGTGATTTCTTGACAATGATGCTCAAAATAAAAATCAATTAATTGATCAACATGTATTTGATCATATAATGAATATATCGCAAACATCGCAATATCAACATGTGGATCTTGCATTGCTGCATATTCCCAGTCAATAAGACGTATTTGATTATTATGAAATATTAAAAAATTATCTGGGACAGCATCGATATGTGAAAGTGTATATTCTTTTTCTAGACTATCAATGAAATTTTTGAGTAGATATACATTTTGTTTGGTTTTGGTATAATCTTTATAAATAGATTGATTGGTAGGCCATAAACTTTGATAATATTCTATTCTTTCAAAGATATCAAAAGAATGAGATACTTGAAAGTTAAAATGATGAAATTTTTTTAAAAACATCATACAATCTTTTACTTCTAAAGGATTATAAGGATCACAATTATGTGTTCCTTCAATAAATCTAGTTAGTTTATAACCATTTTTTGGATTAAAATAGAGAATTGGATCAGAAATATCTTTTTCTTTAATCACATGATACACTTCATTTTCATTAAAGCGATTAATTAGTTTATCTGTTCCTTTACCAGGAATTCGCATAATATATTTTTTTTGTTTTGTTTCAAAGAGAAATGATTTATTTGTCATCCCTGTTTTTAGTGCAGTAATATTGGTGATTTCATGTTTAGAAATTGCCAATGTATTTGTAATAATATCGAATACTTCATGATTTAAGCAATTTGATTGGTAATCAATACGTTGTAAATCTTTACATTCATTAAATTCTGCGTATTTACTTTCTTCAATTATTTTTCCATAGAAGAATTTTGTAATATAAAGAATTTCTTCAAAATTACTGTGTTGATGAATTGGGTTATTGATAAGTGAAACTAATTTATCAATAAAAACATCATAATCTGTTTCGTGTAAATAGCTAAGTCCCACCATTTTATTTCCTTTTGTAGTATTCATTAGTTTTTGATGATGTTTAGATAAGGTAATATTAGAATCAGGACTTAATTGATCACTTAGCATATACCATGAATAAGGCTCAAAGGTAGAAAATGGATTATCATAGAAATAAAGATCACAAGGGATAATATAACTATTTTTTAAATAATCTTTTGCTTTATATAATGAAAATAAACTATTAGATAAAGCATATTGGTCATTTACAATAAGTTTTACATTAAAGGAATCAATTAAGTATTCAAAACTTTCTTTTTTATAACCAACCACGACATAAATTTCATCAATATTTGCATCATGTAATTGATTGATTAGTCTTTCAATAATTATTTCTCCTTTAACATCAATTAATGCCTTATTAATTTCTTGATTAATTGGAATCATTCTAAATCCTATTCCAGCTGCAAGGATAATTGCACGTTGTGGTTTGTTTTGGTCGATAAATGCTTGACCACACGTAGTAATATGATAGTGTTGATCAATAAAGTTTAATTCTTGAAGTTGTTTAATTGATTGATTTATTTTTCCTAATGATGTAGAAGATAGTGATGCTAGTGTACGTTGATTGGTATTAGGATGTGATTGTAAAATGCGAAGTAGTTGATATTTGTTCATGTTTTACCTCCTTATTAAAATATATGAACATTATACGCTATTTATGAAAAAAGGTAAATAAAAACAAGAAATAATCATGTTTTAATTAAAGATTTGTAAAATAGCTTTGTAGTATTATAAAAAAATTTGCTTAATCAGTGTTTAAATGATAAAATAACATGAATAATTTTATTTTTAATGAGGTGAAAAGATGGAATACTCTAATGATCAGTTAAAGAAATTACAAAAGGTAGAATTAGAGATATTAAAAGACATATTAAAAATATGTGAAGAATATCATATTGAATGTTTTATGACCTCTGGTTGTGCTATTGGAATAGAACGCCATCAAGGATTTATTCCATGGGATGATGATATAGATTTAGGAATGCTAAGGGATGATTATAATGTATTAGTAGAAGTACTTAAACGTGATTATAAAGATAAGTATACAGTGATGAACGCTACTGAAAATACATTATATCCATTTCAACATGCTAATATCATGAAAAATGGAACAAAATGTACGCCTGTTATGTTTGATGGTATTAAGTTTGATTTTGGAATAGATATTGCTATTTATCCTTTTGATGTTGTTCCAGATGATATAAAAAAACGAAAAAAACAATGTAGGATGTTGTTTCTATATTCCAAGCTACGATTAGTAAGAGATATTAAAAAGCCGCATTTAATGATGAGCCCACTTCAAAATAAATTAGTATGGACAGTGTGTTATATTGCTCATTATGGAATGAAGGTGTTTGGGGTTTCTAGAAAATGGTTAAATCTACAATGGTTAAAATGGGCACAAAAATACAATAAGGAAGATAGCAAAAATGTGTGTTGTTTTTCATCCACGCATCCTTTAGATATGATGATTAGTAAGGAAGAACTATACCCATTAATTCAAAAACCATTTGAAGATATACTAATGAATGTACCAAATCAAAATCATAATTATCTTACACGAATGTATGGAGATTATATGACCCTTCCACCTCTAGAAAAAAGGAAGAATCACGCACCAAAAGAATTGATATTTGGAGATGAAGAACAATGATGAAAGAATATGATGAAAAAACGTTAAAAAAGTTACAAAGTATTGAAATGAAAATATTAAAGGATTTTGTAAAAGTCTGTGATCAAAATGATTTAACCTATTTTGGATTAGCAGGTACAGGAATAGGTGCATTACGACATCAAGGATTTATTCCATGGGATGATGATATTGATATTGCATTACCTAGAGAAGATTTTGATAAGTTTATTCAAATTGCATCTACGCAATTAAGTGATGAATATGAAATATTAAATACTGCTCATGATGCAAATTATCCTTTAATGACCACAAGACTTGTATTAAAAGGAACAAAGTTTAAAGAGTTTGCGTTAAAAGATATTGATTGTAATTTTGGTATATTTTTGGATTTATATCCATTTGATAATTTAAGTGATGATCCAAAAAAATTTAAAAAACAAGCTAGAATGGCTTGGTTTTGGTCTAAAATATTAATTCTTAGAAATGTACCACATCCTGTATTAGCTTTTAAAGGATGGAAAGCAAATCTAGTTCAGTTTATTTGTGCTTGTGTACATTATAGTTTGAAAATCATGCATGTAAAACAGCAGTGGATTTATCAAAAATGTTTAAGTTGGTGTACTAAATATAATCAACAACAAACTAAAAGAATTGGTTTTTTATGTGATACAAGCCCTTATACAAATATGTTTGATATTCAACATATCTATCCACTTAGAAAATTACCATTTGAAGATATTTTATTGAATTTTCCAGCTGATTTAGAAGCTCATTTAACTTATATGTATGGGGATTATATGAAATTACCACCAATAGAAAAAAGAAAAAATCATTATCCATATTGTTTAGATTTTGGAGATTACTAATATGCATAAAATTAGCCTATGGCTGTTACAAAAACCAAAAAATAATACAGCTAGTAGTTTTATGTGGAACATGGTAGGAAGCATGTCTCTTGCAATTGGAACCATGATTCTAACGATTCTAGTCAATCGGATTGTTGGAGATTATGCTGGCGGTGATTTTGCAATGGCTTTAGCGACTGGACAATTAATGGCTACCATTGGTTATTTTGAAATAAGGACATATCAGGTAACGGATACTAATAAAGAATTTTCATTTAATGATTACTATGCAACTAGATTAATCACTAATTTATTAATGATACTAGCAAGTATTATTTATATTATAGTCAAAGGATACACCTTACAAAAAACATGGTTAGTATTTTTACTTTGTATTTACAAAATGTTAGATACTTATGCTGATGTGTTTGAAGGAGAGTTTCAACAAAATGACCGATTAGATATTTCTGGAAAATCCTTGACTTTGCGTACAGTATTTTCTATTGTAGTTTTAGTCATTGTATTATGTTTTTCTAAAAATATGTATATTTCAGTAGGAATGGCAATTTTTACTTCAATGATGATTATTTATATTACAAATATTAGAATTATTCATCAATTTTCTAAATTTAAAGTAAATTTTCAAATTAGTACAATAAAGAAAATTCTTCTTGCGTGTTTACCATTATTTGTTAGTGCTTTTATGTCTACCTATATACTTAATGCATCACGCTATGCAATTGAAGCTTATTTACCATCAAACTTTCATAGTAAATATACAGCAATATTTTTGCCAGTCTCAACTATTAATTTATTGGTAGGTTTTATTTTTAAGCCAATGTTAACATCTATGGCAAGAAAATGGAATGAAGGAAAGTATCATGAATTTATAAAAGTGATTGGACGTGTTTTATTTGGTGTAGGTGTAGTAACTATTTTTGTTTTAATTGGTGCTTATTTTATTGGGATACCAATTTTGTCCTTTTTATATGGAACAGAGTTAGAGGGATTTAAAATACCATTACTTATTTTGTTAATTGGTGGAGGACTAAATTCTGCAAATGTTATTTTATATTATGCATTGTCTGTTATAAGACGTCAAAATCTAATACTCATTGCTTATTTAGTGACTTTTGTTGCATCGTTATTTATTCCTAATATATTAACTGGAAAATATTTAGTAATGGGTGCTGCATGGTCATTTGTGATGATGATGTTTATTTTGTTTATAATATCAATATTTTTTGTATATATGAGTTTAAAAGAAGAATCTAGAAAGGGATATTAGTATGTTATTACAAGAAAAAATAAAAGAAGAAAATATATTTGCGATCATGCAATATATTGGAGCAATTTTAGTTATTGTTTCACATGCATATCCTATTGCACAAGGAAATGGAGTAGTGAATCCATTATATGTTATTACTAATGGTCAATTATCTTTTGGAGAACTAGCAGTGTATCTTTTCTTTTTTGTTAGTGGATTGTTTATTACAACTAGTGTTCAAAAAGATTCCTCATTTAAAAATTTTATGCATAAGCGTATATTACGGATTTTTCCAATGTTAATTTTAACAACATTTATCATAACTTATGTTTTTGGTTTATTATTTACTACGATTAATAAATTTGAATATTTAACCTCATTATCAGTTTTTAAATATTTTATATTTAATTGTTTGCTTATTCCAGTGCATCATTTACCTGGAGTGTTTGAAAATACAGCCTATTTAGGATCGTTAAATGGCTCATTATGGACATTAGCACCACAATTTATGTGTTATTTACTGTGCTACCTTGCTTATAAACTTAAATTATTAGAAAAAAATAAATTAATATGGACGTTTCCCATTGTTTTGTTTATTTGGATGAATATAGAGTATGTTGCAGGGGTTAGCCAAGTATTATATAATGCCTTATTTCCAATGATGTTTTTTTATATGGGGTGTTTATTTAATGTATATCAAGAATACGTTAAATTAAGCTTTAAAACATTTTGGTTATTAATTATTTTTTCTTTGGTCCTTATTTATTATCAATGTTTTCATATTGCTAGTTTAGTGATATATCCTTATTTATTTGCTGTATTAGGATTTTGTTTAGGATCATATCCCAAAATAAGTCATTTTTGTCAGCAATATTTTTATGTATACTATTTATTAGGATTTTTTGTTCAACGAATGATTACATATATCTGTGGTGGAAAAATGAATATAGGTTTTAATATTTTATTTTCTTGTATAGTAGTCCATATTTTATCAGTATGTTGTAATTTCATTATCAAAAAATTAAGGAAGGGATGATACAATGAATAACTACATAATTGGATTAGTATTTCTTATATGTTATGTATATTTTTTATGTGCTTTAGGTAAAGTAATCAATCCTTATGAAAAAAAGAGTCTAGGTATTCATTTTATATTAGGATATGTATGTTTTACTTCACTACATGCACTAGGTGGCATCATTGTACAAATATTCCAAATGCCATGGATTATTTTTTATTGGTATAGTGTATTTATAATTGGTTTATGTCTTTTATTTATTTTTTTAAAAAGTAAAGATCACTTTAAATCATATGTATCTTTCAAGGAGTTTTTTAAACAATATTGGTTTTTAATTTTAATTTTGTTGATGTTATTGTCAATGTCAATATTGAATATTAGTGGAAATTGGTTATGTAATCATTTAGATGATGGATGGTATTTGAATTTTATTTCTTTATTCCCACGTATGGATAAACCATATACAACTAATTTGGCTTCAGGATTACCAGAATCAATTCGATTTATACGAATGCTTTCTACCTTTGAAATTGAAGATTCATTTTTTGTAGCATTATGCCATATTGAACCAACTGTTTTTGCGAGATTTGTAATGACTACTTTTCATTATTTATTAACTTTAGTTGTCATTTATGAATTTGTAGATGAGGTATGTAAACACTATTTTCCTAAACTTCAAAGAAAGTATTTTATTCAATTTTTTACAGTTATTATTGTAGTATATGGGTTTTATCGACCTATTATTAATGGATTTAAAGATATGTGGCAATTTAGTACTGCAATGTGGTATGGATCATCAGTAGTCAGAGTTACAGGATTATTTTTATGCCTTGTACCATTACTTTTAGAAAAAAGATTAACTAAACATGGATTTGCCTATGCAATACTTGTGTCTTTTACACTTATGACTAGAGCAAGTCAAGCATTACCTATTTTATGTATGTTGGTAGTTGCTTATTTTGGATATGATTTTTATCGTTATCGAAGATCTTATTCAAAATGGGTAATTGGAATTACATTGTTGTTATTATTTTGTATACCATATATCAATAATTCAAATTATCCACAAATTGATACATTAACATGTTATGTGGATAAATTGACAAGACAACCGTTACTATGGATTATGTTGGTAATATTTTTATCTGGATTTTTATTTCGTAATGAATATATCAATAGATGGAATTGCATTATTTTAACAATACTTGGCTTGATGTTTATTCCAAGAATTAATCATTTATTTTTAAACACAGCAAATTATGATTTTGTTGTTGGAAGAACAATATTACTATTATGGATTACACTGAGTGTTATGAGTTTTACTTATTTTTGTATATGGTGTATACGATTATGTAGAAATAATATAAGAGTAATGTCAATTATAGGAATTTGCATGTTACTATTGTTTGGGATTACTTTTAAGCAACACTATAGTAAAAATACAGGGTTTAAAAAAAGTATTTCAATTTTAAAGGAAAATCCATTACTTTTCCCTACAGAAACTATTCAATTATGTAATTATCTTGATCAAGAAGCAATCCAACAGAATAAAAAACTAAATATATTAACACCAACTTTAGTATCTGATAATGGATATGCTCATCCATTGTCAGTGATGTTAAGAATAAAAAGTAATCGTTTCATTAGTGTGTCTGCATTACCTAGATATTGGAATTACGATTCCTCATCTATATTTATGACATATAATGAAAATCGTCAACATTTATATAATCAATTTAATGCAAATCCACGTCTATTTACATTTAATTTAGTATATCTTTTACAAAAATATCCAATTGATTATTGTATATTTTCTAATCTTGATGCAGCACTAGTGGCACAGGAATATGGATATGATTTTTTAGAAGAGGAATCTAAAAATTATAAAAACATGTATATTGTAAGAATAAATAACTAAGAGGTGAGAATAGTGAATAAAGAAAATGCAATTGAAGTTAGAAATATGTCAAAAAAATTCAAAATACAGTATGACAAACCAGTTACATTAAAGGAACGTTTAGTATTTTGGAATAAGGATAATGGCATAGAATATCATGAAGTATTAAAAAATATTAATCTTGATATTAAAAAAGGAGAAACTGTTGCTTTAATAGGGACTAACGGGAGTGGAAAATCAACTTTATTAAAGTTAATGACCAAGATTATCTATCCAACTAAAGGATCTATTCAAACGTATGGAAAACTTACTTCATTATTGGAACTTGGAGCAGGATTTCATCCTGATTTTACAGGAAGAGAGAATATTTATTTTAATGCAGCAATATTTGGTCTAAATAAAGAGGAAATTGATCGACGTATTCATGAGATTATAGAATTTTCTGAGTTAGGCGAATTTATTGATAAACCAATTCGTACCTATTCATCTGGAATGTATATGCGTCTAGCTTTTTCAATTGCAATTAATGTAGATGCACAAATATTACTAATTGATGAAATTCTTGCAGTAGGAGATCAACATTTTCAAAATAAATGTTTTGATAAATTACATGAATTAAAAAATAGTGATAAAACAATAGTTATTGTAACTCATAGTTTAGATGTTGCAAAAACATTATGTAATCGTGCAGTTTGGATTTATAATGGTGAATTTAAATTAGATGGCGATCCAACCTATGTTATAGATGAGTATTTAAAACAAATTCGAATAGATCATAAGGAAAAAGCTAGACAAGAACAACAAGTTGTAAAAGATAAATATCATGGAATTGTGTTTATTGACTCACCAAAGGCATTTATGGAAATACCAAAAAATAGTCAATTATTGATTAAAGGTTGGGAACTTAGTGATTGTATTGAATCTACTGTACGAATATATATAGATCGTCAAGAAATAAATAATATTCAACGTCATGATAGAATAGATGTACTTACAACATATGAAGATCAATATGGTGGGTATGGTGCAAATGATTTGCCAGGATTTAGCGTAGAAATAAATACCGATTCATTAGCGCTTGGAAGTCATGTTTTAAAAGTAGAAGTAGAAGATGATCATTATCAAGTTATTGCAAATAAAGAAATCATAATTCAAATCATTTAGTGAGGTGAAACTAGAATGCAAACAATCAAGGAACTATATAACTATCGAGAGTTATTGAAAACCAGTATACGAAAGGAAATTCGAGGAAGATATAAAGGCTCATTGTTAGGTGTATTATGGTCATTTATTAATCCTTTACTTCAAGTAGCAGTATATGCTATTGTATTTCCATATTTAATGGGAAATACTGGAGATCATTATTTACAATATTTGATTACAGGGATTATCCCTTGGACATTTTTTATTACTGTTATTTCTCAAGGAGTTACAACAATACGATCAAATGCTGGAATTATAAAAAAAGTATATTTTCCTAGAGAGATATTACCTATTTCAGTAGTTATTAGTGGATTAATTAATTTTTTTATTTCATGTATTATTATTGTAGTTTTTTGTGTAGGTAGTGTAGGTGTTTCGTGGCATATTATATTTTTACCAATTATTGCAATCATTCAAACAATACTTTCATTGGGTTTAGTATTTGCCTTATCTGCAATTAATGTGTATATTAAAGATGTGGAATATATTGTTATGTTTATATTAAATATGTTGATGTATGGAACACCAATTATTTATGAGTTATCTCGATTTGAGGGAAGTAATAGTATATTGTTTACCTTTATCAAGTTAAATCCATTTACTCATTTAGTAAATGCTTATAGAGATATATTTATGTATCATCATATCCCTAACTTTACGGCATTGTTATTAGTGGGAGTGTTGAGTATTGTGTTGCTTGTATTAGGATATGGTATATTTAAAAAACTGCAAAAAGGATTTGCAGAAGAGTTGTAAAAGGAGATATAAAATGGAAATAAAAAGTCACATAGATAGTATCAAAATATGTAAATTACCTAATGAGCAAAGGATTATTTTAACAGGATGGGCTATAGCACTAGATGATACTTATTTTGATTATCAATTAGAAGTTAATCAGCAATTAATTGAACTAGAAGTAGTAGATATTCAAAGATATGATGTTTTAAGAAAGTTTTCAAAATTAACTTCTAATATTGAATGCGGATTTCGAATTTGTGCAAAAATAGATAAATCCATAGATATTCATACAATTAAAATGTATTTTGTAAAAATGGATGGTTCTAAGGTACTAGGACAAAAAATAAGTAAGTCATGTATTCAAAAATCAATTAGCACTGATCAAATCGAATGTGCTATTGATGCTTATGAGATAGATTCTCAAACTAAAAAAGCAACAATTAGAGGTTGGGCACATTCATTAGTTAGTCAAGAACCAATAGAATTGATGATCGTTGATCAAGATGGGAATAACACAAAAATAGATTTACATAGAATAAGTAGGGAAGATTTAGTTAAATTTAAAATAGTAACAGAAGAAGAGAAATATAGTGGGTTTCAAATAGAATTTATTAAAGAAGATCATCAATCATATGATTTAGTTGTAAAGTCTAGTTCTACAAAACAAACTATTCAGTTAAATCATATTGTAATTTCTAAAGCAACAAAATTAAAACGTTTAATTAAAGCATATCTTCATGAATTCACTATAAAAAATATGATAAATGCTTTTTCTTATTTAAAAAAGAATGGAATAAAAAAATTTATTCAACGTTTAGCTAAAGGACCTAATATTACTCATATGAGTTACCACGAGTGGTTTTTAATGCATCGAGTAACACCACAAGAGTTAGAAAAACAAAAGAATACAAAGTTTGAATATGAACCATTAATTAGTATTATTGTGCCTACATACAATACTCCTATTAAATATTTACAAGAGATGATTGATTCTGTTATTAATCAAAGTTATGCTAATTGGGAATTATGTATTGCAGATGGAAGTCAAGGAAATCAAAAGCTAGAAAAAGAACTTGAAAAATATCATCAATTAGATGCTAGAATTAAATATACTTTATTAGATCAAAATTATGGTATTGCGAAAAACACAAATGCAGCATTAGAGTTAGCTAATGGAGAATATATTGGATTATTTGATCATGATGATTTATTAACACCTGATGCGTTATTTGAGGTGGTAAAATCATTACAGGATATTCAATATGATATTTTATACACAGATGAAGATAAGACAAATAGTCAACATACAGAATATATGGATCCAAATTTCAAACCAGATTATAGTCCCGATTTGTTTAGATCTCATAACTATATCACCCATTTTTTTGTTGTAAAAAGTAGTATTATTAAAGGGGTAGGTGGATTTAGAAGTGAGTTTGATGGATCACAAGATTACGATGTAATGTTTAGATGTATTGAACAATCAAAAAAAATCTATCATATACCTAAAATATTATATCATTGGCGTATGCATTCTAATTCAACAGCAAAGAATCCTGAAAGTAAAATGTATTGTTATGATGCTGGTAAAAGGGCAATAGAAGAACATTATCAGCGTGTTGGTATTAAAGCAAAAGTTGAAAATCAAAAACAATGGGGAATGTATCATACAATTTATGAAACAACTGGAAATCCATTAGTATCCATTGTCATTCCTAATAAAGACCAAAAAGAAATTTTAGAAAGATGTATTGACTCATTATATCAAAAAAATAAATATCAACATTTTGAAATAATTATTGTAGAAAATAATAGTGAGACAAAAGAAATATTTGAATACTATGAAGATATTCAAAAACAACATGATAATATACAAGTTGTAATGTATGAAGGAGAATTTAATTATTCTGCAATTAATAACTTTGGTGTAAAATATACAAAAGGTGATTATATTTTATTATTAAATAATGATACAGAAGTCATTGTTGAAGATGCTTTAAGTGAATTACTTGGATGTTGTATGCAAGAAAATGTTGGAATTGTAGGAGCAAAATTATTATACGAAGATAATACGGTACAACATGGTGGTGTAGTTATAGGATTTGGTGGCTTTGCAGGTCATGTTTATACAGGATTGCATAAAGACGAATGTGGCTATATGGTTCGTTCTCAAATCAATTGTAATTATAGTGCTGTAACTGCAGCATGTATGATGATAAAAAAACAATGTTTTGAAGAAGTCAATGGTTTAAGTGAAGAGTTTAAAGTAGGATTAAATGATATAGATTTTTGTCTAAAAGTTCGTCAACTTGGCTATTTAGTAGTCTATAATGCCCATTCATTATGGTATCATTATGAATCTAAATCACGAGGATATGAGGATACACCAGAAAAAAGAAAACGTTTTGAAGGTGAAATTGCATTATTTCAATCTAAATGGAAAGACATATTAATTCAAGGAGATCCATATTATAATCAAAATTTTGTGATAGAATTAGGACCATTTATGTTAGGTTAGTAGTAATAAACAATAAAGTAGAGTTAAAATTATATAATTAAATATAATTCTAATTCTACTTTCATTTTACCATTCAGGTAATTTATATAAATTCAGGTAGTACAAATTGTAAAATAAAGTGTCAGTATTGAATAAAAAAAATGCACCAGTTATAAACCGTGCTATAATTAGTTTGCAATATAAGAAAGCGAGGTTATAACT
>JAHHSU010000028.1 GCA_020025035.1 Thomasclavelia sp.
TATCAAAATATAGTAAAGATACAATTAAGCAAATAAAGAAATTTATAAGTGAATATCCAAGGAAGATATTTGATGGAAAGTCAGCTAATTATATGTACGAGAAACTTTATGGTTCATACTGACACTTACTATTGCAATTTATAAAAATTTTAAAAGTTTGAAAATGAATTTACATCAATTAATAAGTTTGTTATAATTTTAACACGGAGGTGTTTTATATGGAAAAAAGAACAATTAGAGATTTAGATTTTAAAGGAAAAAAGGTACTAGTACGTGTAGATTTTAATGTACCTAGAGACAAAGAAACAGGACAAATTACTAATAATAATAGGATTGTACAAGCATTGCCAACTATTCAATATTTAATTGATAATGGTGCAAAAGCTGTTGTATTGTTTTCTCATTTAGGAAAAGTAAAAACAGAAGAGGATAAGGCTAAAAATGATTTATCTGTAGTTGCTCCTGAACTTTCAAAGTTATTAGGAAAAGATGTAGAATTTATAAATGCAACTAGAGGTGCATTATTAGAAAATGCAATTGCAAATGCAGATAATGGACATGTAATTTTAGTTCAAAATACTCGTTATGAACCTGGAGAAAGTAAAAATGATGAAGAACTTGGTGCATATTGGGCATCATTAGGAGATGTATTTGTAGAAGATGCGTTTGGATCTGTTCATCGAGCACATGCTTCTACTGCTGGGATACCAAAACATATACCTTCTGCTGTAGGATTTTTAGTAGAAAAGGAAATTGCATATATAGGAAAAGCGGTAAACGATCCAGTAAGACCATTAGTAGCTATTTTAGGTGGTGCAAAAGTATCAGATAAAATTGCGGTGATTGAAAATTTATTAAAGGTAGCAGATAAAGTTATTGTAGGTGGTGGTATGTCATACACATTTGCAAAGGCAAAAGGATATAATATAGGAAATTCACTATGTGAAGAAGATAAAATTGATTTAGCAAAGTCATTTATTGAAAAAGGAAATGGTAAATTGATTT
The DNA here is from genome assembly GCA_020025035.1 of Thomasclavelia sp. Lineage (GTDB taxonomy): Bacteria > Bacillota_I > Bacilli_A > Erysipelotrichales > Coprobacillaceae > Beduini. Next base: position 1,006 of record JAHHSU010000028.1, read on the forward strand.
TACCAATTGATTCAGTATGTTCAAATAAATTTGGAATTGATGGGGATATTAAGGAATGTGGACAAGATGTACCAGATGGATATTTAGGATTAGATATTGGACCAAAAACAATTGAATTATTTAAAAAAGAATTAGAAGGAGCAAAAACTGTTATTTGGAATGGACCAATGGGTGTTTTTGAATTAGAACCGTTTGCAAAGGGAACAATTGCAATTTGTGAAGCATTAGCTAATTTACCAGATTGTAATACAATTATTGGTGGAGGAGATTCTGCTGCTGCTGTAATGCAACTAGGTTATACAGATAAGGTATCACACATTTCTACTGGTGGAGGAGCATCATTAGAATATATGGAAGGTAAGGCATTACCAGGTATTGTAGCAATTAGTGATAAATAATCATTAGTAGTAAATAAGGAGGGGGAAACATGAGAAAACCTATTATATTTGGAAATTGGAAAATGAATAAAACGATTGCTGAAGCAGTTGATTTTATTCAAGCTGTAGATAAAGAAGTAAATAGTAGTGCAGATTGGGGAATTGCAGTTCCGTATTTAGCGTTAGAAAAATCAAATTCTATAGCAAGTAATCTAAAAATAGCAGCACAAAATGTACATGGTAAAGATAATGGGGCATATACAGGGGAAATCAGTGTAGAAATGTTAAAAGAAATTGGAATTGAATGGGTTATTATAGGACATTCAGAAAGAAGACAATACTTTGGTGAAACAGACAAAACTGTAAACGAAAAAGTATTACAAGTATTGCATCATGATATTCAACCGATTGTATGTGTTGGAGAAACATTAGAACAATTTGAAGCTGGAATAACTGAATCTGTAGTACGTAAGCAAATTTTTATGGCATTAGAAGGTGTTTGTAAAGAATGCATGGAAAAAGTTGTGATTGCGTATGAACCTGTATGGGCTATTGGAACAGGAAAAACAGCAACAAATGAAATTGCACAAACAGTATGTGCCATTATACGAGATGAAATTGCACATTTATTTGGAAATGATGTTGCATTAAAAGTAAGAATTCAATATGGTGGATCGGTAAAACCAGAAGGACTTAAGTCATTATTAGAACAACCAGATATTGATGGTGCATTAGTAGGTGGAGCATCACTATCAAGTGATTCATATATTACAATGATTCATCAAATGGGATAAAGAAATCAATTTATTGGTTTCTTTTTTTAGATTCATGATGAATAAAAATTAATTTTACACATATGTAGATATGTTGAAAATATGACAAAATAATTCATCGTGTTTTGATACACTATTATTGGTGATACAAATGAAAATAAGAAAGCATTTTGGAATTATGTTAATAATAACAAGTTTGTTATTTATGATTACTGGTTCTTCTAAGCCTGAAGTCGTATTATCAAAACTAGCAATATTTGTAGAAAGATATTGGACCATAGGCATTTTAATTCTAGGTGTATACATCTATACAAGACCACAAAATAATAAAACAAGAAATAAATAATCGTTCTTTAAATACTACTTATTTATATTGGATATTATAGAATAAATATTGTATAATATTTAATAATGAGGAGGTATTATAATGAAAAAAAGACCAATTGTATTATGTATTTTAGATGGGTATGGATTAAGTAATTGTGTAAAAGGAAATGCGGTAAAACTTGCTAATACCCCTAATTTAGATGATTTAATGAGTATTTATCCGACTACTACAATTCAGGCAAGTGGAAGTCCTGTAGGATTACCTGAAGGACAAATGGGTAATAGTGAAGTAGGGCATTTAAATATTGGTGCAGGAAGAATCGTATATCAATCATTAACATTGATTAATAAAGCAGTAGAAGATGGAAGTTTTTTTAAAAACGAAAAAATTCTTAAAGCAATTCAACATGCAAAAGAACATCATTCTAAATTTCATATTATGGGATTATTATCAAATGGTGGGGTGCATTCTTCTAATGAACATATTTATGCATTATTAGAGATGGCAAAACGTGAAGGATTAAAAGATGTATATGTTCATGCATTTTTAGATGGTCGAGATGTTGCTCCTGATAGTGCAATAGATTTTGTAAAAGAATTAGAAGAGAAAATTAAGGAAATTGGTGTAGGTAAGATTTCAGTTTTAGCAGGACGTTATTATGCTATGGATCGCGACAAAAGATTTGAACGTTTAAATTTAGCTTATGATGCAATGGTAAATCATCAAGGAGAATCGTTTACTTCTGCTATTGAATATATTGAAAATAGTTATGCCAAAGGGACTTATGATGAATTTGTTATTCCTGCATATAATGCAAGTATTGATGGTTGCATTAGTGATAATGATGCAGTTGTTTTTGCAAATTTTAGACCAGATCGTGCAATGCAACTAGCTAATATATTAACTGCTGATGTATATGAAGAATATAAACCAACTAATAGACCTAAAAACTTAGATTTTGTTTGTATGATGAAATATGCAGATACAGTAAATGGAGATATTGCATTTTCACTACCTGAATTAAATAATACATTAGGAGATTATTTATCATCACAAGGATTAAAGCAATTAAGAATTGCTGAAACAGAGAAATATGCTCATGTTACTTTTTTCTTTGATGGTGGAGTAGATAAAGAAATAGAAGGTGCAACACGTGTATTAGTTAATTCACCTAAAGTTGCCACATATGATTTGCAACCTGAAATGTCAGCATACAAGGTTAAAGATCAGTTGATTCAGGAACTTGATAAAGACATTTATGATGTCGTTATTGTAAACTTTGCAAATTGTGATATGGTAGGTCATACTGGTGTTATTCCTGCTGCAATTAAGGCAGTAGAAGTAGTGGATGATTGTGTTGGAGACGTTTATGATAAGGTACTAGAATTAGGAGGTACAATGTTAATTACTGCAGATCATGGTAATAGTGAAACATTATTAGACGAAGAAAATAATCCATATACTGCACATACAACAAACAAAGTGCCATTCATTTTAACCAATACTCATTTAGAGTTAAAAGAAGATGGAAAGCTTGGAGATTTAGCACCAACTATTATTCAATTACTAGGCTTAGCTAAGCCTCAAGAAATGACAGGAGAAAGTTTAATAAAACAAGGTTAGCCTTGTTTTATTTTATTATAAAATTTCTAATAAAGTATTCAAATTCATTGTATTATATTAAGATAATTCGTATACTATAGAGTATAAGGAGTGAAATGTATGAAAATTTATGCTCATAGAGGTGCAAGTGATCAATATCCAGAAAATACAATGCTTGCATTTAAAAAAGCAATTGAACAAGGAGCAGATGGTATAGAAACAGATGTTCACTTAACTAAAGATAATGTTTTGGTACTTATTCATGATGAAACAATAGATCGCACATCTAATGGACAAGGGTGGATAAAAGATTACACATATGAGGAATTACTTCAATTTGATTTTAGTCATCATCAATCAAATATAAAACAAAATATCCCTCGATTAGAAGAATTACTTGATTTAGTTAAAAAAAGTAATATTGGATTAAATATAGAATTAAAAACAGATTGTATTGATTATAAAGGAATAGAAGCTAAAACTGTTGAGCTTGTTAAACAATATGACTTATTAGATTCTGTAATTTTTTCATCATTTAATATAGAAACATTAATTCATTTAATGAAAATTGAACCAAATGCAAAGACTGGATATTTATTTGAAAGAAACTTTGCAGATCAACTAATGAAGGCAAAACATTATCATATTCATTATTTGCATCCTAGACATACTCTTTTATTAGATAAAGTTGTTAAACTTAGTAATGAAAATGGTTTTTTATTAAATGTATGGACAGTTAATCATATTGATGAAATTAAAAAAATGAAAGATTTTGGAGTAACGATTTGTATTACAAATTGTGTTTCTTTAGCAAAATCTATAGGGGAATAAGATGAGATTAGATAAATTTTTGAAAGTTTCTAGAATTATAAAAAGAAGAACGTTGTCTAAAGAAATAAGTCAAAATAATCGTGTGATGGTAAATGGTAAAATGGCTAAACCGGCAACTAGACTAAAAATTGGTGATATTTTGACTATTGAATTTGGTACAAAACGACTAGTTGTAAAAGTAGTAGAGTTAAAGGAACATGTATTAAAAAATGATAGTCATATGCTTTATGAAATTATACGTGAGGAAAAAATTGAAATAATGGAATAAATGAACTACTCTTTTCATATGCTACGAATGAAAGGAGTGTTACAATGGATAACAATATACGATTTGAACATGCCCCTTTTCATCATGTTTACTTGAAAGATAGAAAAACTGTTGAATTAACTGGGGTGAAAAAAATAGAAAGCTTTGATTCAATTGAATTTTTAATTGAAACCTCATTAGGATTTTTAAATATTATTGGTAGTGAACTTGGATTAATTAAGTATGACCAAGAAAAAGGTGAAGTTGGTATTAAAGGGAATATTGATTCTATGAGCTACATTACAAATAAGAAAAAAAGTATGCAAAAAGATAAAATGTTAGGGAAATTACTGAAGTAATGGAACTTATTATACAAATTAAAAGCCTAGTAATATCATGTTTACTAGGTATTTTTATCTCAATGACATATAGCTTTATTAATCGTTTATTTTACCGATTAAGAAGAAATATTTTAAGGTATATTATAGAGATTATAATGATGATTTGTTTTAGTTACGTATATGTAATTACTGTAGTATATGTTAATGATGGAATAATTACTTTGTATATGATGATTACATTTTTAATTGGTATTTATTTATATGAAAAATATTATGCGAAACATTTTTTAGTGTTATATGAAGCAATATTAAGATTGCTTCGCTATATTTTATCACCATTCATATTTATTTTTCGTAAAATTTGTGTTATATTAAAGAAAATAAGAAATAGGGTGATAAGATGGCAAAGAAAAAAAAGAAAAAAATAAACTATAGTAATATTAGAGGATTATTGTACATTATGACTAGTTTTGTATTAATTAGTGTAATGGTATTTAATTATTATTCAAAAGTCTCTGTGCCAACTACGATAATGAATCAAACTATTGAAAAAAAAGAATCACTTGAAGAAGAAAAAAGTAAATTACAAGCTGAGCTTGATGCATTAAATGATCCTAATTATATTACAAAATATGCAAGAGAAAAATTTGTTTTTACACGTGAAGGAGAGACTGTTATTTTATTACCACAAGAAGAAGGAAAAGATGGAGAATAGTAATGAAATTAGTACAATTATTAAAAAATGTAGAATACACGTTACAACAAGGTAGCCTAGAGATTGAAATAGAAAAAATTGCTTATCATTCTAAAAAAGTTGAAAAGAATTCTGTTTTTTTTGCAATGAACGGAGCTAACACGAATGGAGATATTTATATTGAAGAAGCCATTCAACGTGGTGCTATTGCAATTGTTACACAAAATGCAGATATTCAAATACCAGATGTTACTATAATTGTTGTTCAAAATATTCGTCATGTATTAGCACTAGTTTCTTGTGAATATTTTTGCCATCCTGCCTCTAAATTGAAGGTTATTGGTATTACAGGAACTAAAGGAAAAACTACTACAGCAATGATGGTATATCAGTTGTTATTAAATACTCAACATAAAGTTGGATATATAGGTACAAATGGAGCTTATATTGATCAATGCCATCATGAAACTATCAATACGACTCCTGAATCATACGAAATTCAATCGCTATTTGCTATGATGGTTGATTATGGTTGTGAGTATGTAGTAATGGAAGTATCTTCTATTGGATTATTACGACATCGATTAGACGGATTTGTATTTGATATTGGATGTTTTACAAACTTATCTAATGATCATATTGGTCCTAACGAACATGAATCGTTTGATGAATACAAAATGTGTAAAGCAATGCTTTTTGCACGATCTAAATATAGTATTATTAATGATGAAGATGTATATGCAAATACAATGATTAGTGCATGTAACAGTGATTATTTACTTTATAGTTTAAATCATATAGGGAACCATCAAGTTACAAACATTCATTATATATTAGATGAAAATGATTTTGGAATGGGATTTACTTATCAAGGATATGAATTTAAAATAATGTTACCAGGAGAATTTAATGTTTTTAATGCTGTTCTAGCAATTGCAATAGGAAATTATATTGGTTTATCATTAGAGGAAATGTCACATCATCTTGCTTCTATTTTTATTCAAGGAAGAAGTGAATTTGTACCAACATACAAAGGAGTAAAAGTACTGATTGATTATGCTCATAATGCAGTGAGTATGGAAAAAATCTGTCAAATGGCCAAACATTATCATCCTAAACGTTTGATTACTTTATTTGGTTGTGGTGGAAACAGGGCAAAAAGTAGACGATTTGAGATGGGAAGGGTTTCTGGAGAATACGCTGATTTATCGATTATTACCTCAGATAATTCTAGATTAGAACCTACTAAAAATATTATAGAAGATATTATTCAAGGAATTACTCCTACAAATGGAAAATATGTAACGTTTGAAGATCGAAAAGAAGCGATTCACTATGCATTAGATAATGCACAATTTGGAGATATTATCTTAATTTTAGGAAAAGGTCATGAGATGTATCAAATTATTGGTGAGACTGTATATCCATTTAATGAACGACAAATTATTTTAGATTATGTAAAAAACAAGGGATAATTTCCTTGTTTTTTAAGTAAGGAGGATAGAGATGGCAAAGTTAGTTTTTGATCAATTTATACAACAACAAATACAATTACCATATTTTAAAGAATTAATGAATAAACTAGATAAAGAGTATGAATGTTATAATGTATATCCGCCTAAACAACAATTATTACGATGTTTTGAAAATATGGAAGTGTTAAAAGTAGTGATATTAGGACAAGATCCATATCATCAATATGGTCAGGCAAATGGATTAGCATTTAGTGTAAATAAGGGAATTAAAATACCACCAAGTTTAAAAAATATTTATAAGGAGTTAAGAGATGATTTAGGTATTGAAACCCCGCCTCATGGTGATTTAAGTCCTTTAGTAAATGAAGGTGTTTTATTATTAAATAATATATTAAGTGTACAAGATAGTTTACCTAATAGTCATCTTCATATTGGTTGGCAACAGTTTGTAGAGGAAACTATTCAATATATTAATCAATTACCTTATCCTGTTGTTTTTATATTATGGGGAAAAAATGCTTTAAAACAAAAAAAACTAATTACTAATCCCAACCATTTTGTAATTGAAGGAGTGCATCCATCACCATTATCTGCATATCGTGGTTTTTTTGGGTCTAAACCTTTTTCTAAAGCAAATACTTATTTGGAGCAACAAGGAATAAAAAAGGTGGATTGGGGAGTTATTAATGTTTAAAAATATTCATGAGGCCATTAAGTTTATTGAGCATAAGCAAAGTACGAATACATTAGATAGTTTTTTTGTGAAATTAAAAAAACATCATATTTCTATTAATATAACAAAATTTATTCATGTTACTGGAACAAACGGAAAAGGAAGTACAGTCCATTATTTAAGCCAAATGTTACAGACTTGTGGATATAAAGTAGGTACTTTTACTTCACCATATATTGTAAGTTATCATGATAGAATATGTATTAATAATATTCCAATTAGTGATGAGGATTTATTATCATTGATTAATGAGTATTATTGGATGATTGTAGAAGAAAATTTATCTAAGTTTGAAATAGATGTATTATTAATGTTGGCTTATTTTAAGCAAGAATATGTAGACTATGCTGTAATAGAAGTTGGAATAGGTGGTTTATATGACAAGACAAATATAATAAATTCTTGTTTGTCTTTAGTTACCAATATTGGTACGGATCATATGCCTAGACTTGGAACATCATTAGTAGAAGTAGCTAGACAAAAAGCAGGGATTATTAAACCATATACAACACTTTTAACTACGGAAAAAAATAAAGAGTGTTTAAGTGCTATCGATACAGTCGTTAAAAAGCATCATGGTACGATGAAGTGCTGTACTTGGCTAGTGAATGATAATCATCAAATTGAATGCTTAGGATATTGTATCAATGTGCAACATATCCCAAAATATCAATATCCTAATATTGTATTAGCAGTGCATGCAATAAAGTATCTACTGGTAGATATTAGTAATGAACAAATAGAAATGGCCATACATCGAGGAGTTAATAAAGGAAGATTTGAACAATTAGATGATCATTTATTAGTTGATGGGGCCCATAATGTAGAAGCAATTGAAGCATTAATAGAATCACTTGCAACGATTAAATGTCCTATAACAGTAATTTTTTGTGCATTAAAGGATAAAAATTATAAGCAAATGATTAAACTAATTCAATCACATTATCCACTATATCTTACTACATTTAATGATTATAGAGCTATTCAATTAGATAAGATAGAAGATAATGTAGAGATATTTGAAAATTTTGAATTAGCATATGATAAGGCAAGACAAAATCATGGATTAGTAGTCGTAACCGGCTCATTACATTTTGTTAGTGATGTGATAAAAAAATATCGTAGCGTAAAATAATATATGTAAAAACAGGCAAATGCCTGTTTTTATTGTTTATAAGGATAGTCATAGTTAATTTCTTCATCAAATTCTACCCATTGGAAATAGATCATTTGGAACAAATATCTTTTTCCTGTTTTAGGATCACTAATAATAATATGATCTCTTCCTGCAGCTTCAATCACACCTTTAAAAATACGATCACGCCATTCATTAGAGTCAGTATAAGTAAAATAGAAAGTACCTACTTTACCTTTGTTTAATCTTAAAATATTTTCGATATAAGATTGTTCTTGAAATAATGGTGGAACGGGTTGAGGTGTTGGTTGGGGAGTAGGTTGAGGTAGAGGCTGTGGAACAGGTTGAGGCATTTGTTGACAAGGTTGTTGATATTGCGGATTGATAGGTTGTGATTGGTTATTTGGTTGGTTTGTAGCAGGTATATAATTATTTTGAGTATTGTTTGGCATATTAACAGCATTATAATTAGTTGGATATTGTTGTTTAGGTACAGATTGATCTAATGTAGATGGATAGGTATAAGTTTTTTGATAGTCCATTTTATTCTCCTTTATAAATTACATTTTTCTTTTTGATCTGGAACGTAAAAACAATGATTTTTATATCTTCCTGAAAGATCACCATAAAAACGTGATGGGCAGTTTTGATTACGTCCAGGATTTTTAAACCACAAAGCATCATTAGCTGGATTTGCTCGATATCCATTAATACATTTTAAGGCAAATTCTCTTTCTTTTTTGGTTGCATTACCATACCAAAGAGAAGATCCAACTCCAGCAAATGCATTTTTTTGGTAAATCACTTGTTGAATTGTAGATGTGTTTTGAAAAACGTCACATGTTGCAACAACTCTATTAATCACAACATTTCCAACAAGAAGCATTCCAAAGTTACCTTCTCCAGTTGCTTCTGCTCTTATAAGACGTCCTAGTAGATCTATTTCTTTAGAAATATATTGGCATCTTGCGATAATCTCACCTTCTTTTCCTATTGCCTATTGTAGTATATGACAATAATTGAATGATAGAACTAATTTGAGGCAAGTTGCTTTATCATTTAAAATCTTGTATACTAAAAGAAATTGGAGGTACTTTAATGAAACAAATTAAAAAGATGATTATAATAGTTTTTACTTGTTTTTGTCTTAGCGCATGTGATATTAGTAATCAAAATACATCTAATATTAATAAGACAGGAACTCAATATGAACTAGATAATGTTTCGTTTATTTATCCAAGTACATTTACTGCAGGTGATATTATATCTACAAATGAAAACAAAGAATCCTATGTTTCAAAAAGTGTCATACTTACTGACTCTAATTCATCTATTAAATTAGAAGTAAAACATATAATAGAAGATAATGTAGAAGATGAACTAATACAACTCTATAAAGTAGATTTAGAAACAAGAGGATATGTGGTATTATCGGATACAAAAGTATTATTAGATAATGGAGATGACTGTTATGAAATTGTTGTTGAAAATAATACCAATAAAGCAAAAGTTTTGGTAATTTACGAAGATGGAATTAGATATAGTTTATCTTATCAAGCACCAATAGAGGAATATAATAAAAATGTGTCAAACATAAATCAATATTTATACTCGTTTTCGGTAAAGGAAAATGGAGATATGTAAGATTTGTTTTGTAATTATTAAACATTTATCGTATGCATAATAAATGGTTATTGCGTACTTTTTTTGTAGGAGGAAATAAAATGAAATTATTTAATACGATGACAAAATCAAAAGAAGAATTTAAACCCATTCATTTAGATAAAATTACTATGTATGTGTGTGGTCCAACTGTCTACAATCATGCACATATTGGTAATGTTAGGCCAATGATTGTATTTGATGTACTTAGACGCTTATTTGAATTCAAAGGCAAAACAGTAATCCATGTTTCTAATTATACAGATATTGATGATAAAATTATTCAACAGGCAAAAAAAGCTGGAGTATCAGAACATGAGATTTCATCAAAATATATTGAAGCTTATCAAAAAGTTCGTGTTGATTTAAATTTATTACAACCTACTTACACACCTAAAGTAACTGATATGATGGAGGATATTGTTTGTTTTATTTCTAAACTAATAGAACATGGATATGCTTATTGTAATGATGGAGATGTATATTTTCGTGTAAGCAAAATAACACAATATGGAGAGCTTTCAGGAATAAAAATAGGGGACTTAATGGAAGGGGCAAGTCAACGTGTTGAGGAGAATCTCAAAAAAGAATGTCCTTTGGATTTTACTTTATGGAAAGCAACTGATCAAGGACTTCATTTTGAAAGTCCATGGTCAAATGGTAGACCAGGATGGCATACTGAATGTGTAGTAATGATTTATCATTTATTCAATGGAGAAAAAATAGATATACATGGTGGTGGCCAAGACCTAAAATTTCCACATCATGAAAATGAAATTGCTCAATCTATGGCATTATTTCATCATCCAATTGCAAATTATTGGATGCATAATCAAATGATTAATATTAACAATCAAAAAATGTCTAAGTCACTTGGTAATGTAGTATGGGCAAAAGATGCTATTACATTACTTGGAGCCAATCATTTAAAATGGTTAATGCTTTCTACGCATTATCGTAATCCATTAAATTTTACAGATGAAGTAGTAGAAAACGTTAAAAAGGAAGTTGATAAGGTGACAAGTGTAATAAAGCAAGCATCTTTGTGGTTACAAGTAAATAAAGTACCTTTGAATAATCAATATGATACAACACTAGATCAAATGGTGAATGCATTAGAAGATGATTTAAATACTTCATTAGCACTAACAAAAATTCTTGAACAAGTAAAACACTTAAATCAATTACTTCGTTTAAAAGAAAAAGATTCAAAAAATATTGCAATTGCATATAATACGTTAATGCAAATGACTAACCTTTTAGGATTTAAATTTGATATTAAAACATTATCACAAGATGAAATAGATTTATATTTATGTTGGCTTGATTGTAAAAATAATAAAGCATATGAACAAGCAGATATTCTTAGAAGTCAATTAATGGAATTAGGAGTAATATAATGGATACAAAATCGTGTAATGCACTTGTATTAGCTTATATAGGTGATGCTGTATTAGAAATATTAACAAGAGAGTACTTAGTTGTACAAAAAAAGATTGTTAAGCCTAACTTATTACAATCTTTTTCTATACAGTATGTTAGTGCTAAGGCACAGGCTAGATACGTAGAATACGCACTAGAAAAAAATATATTTACTAACGAAGAAATATCTTTTTTTAAGCGCGGAAAAAACGCAAAAGATACTAGAACATTGAAAAATACAAGTCCTTTAACTCATCGAATTTCATCTGGATTTGAAGCAATACTTGGACATTTGTATGTAACAAGACAAAATGAAAGAATTCAAGAAATTTTTAATAATTATACTCTATTTGTAGAAAATAATACCTGTCATTTTGAGACAAATTTGAGATAAAAAAAGGAGATTTTATGAGACAATATATCTATGGAAAAAATACAGTAATGGAATCTTTAAATGGAAAAAGAGTGCAAGAAGTCATTGTTGTGGATCAATTTCACGATCATGCCTTTTTAAAAATGTGTAAGCAAACAAACGTTAAAGTATCCTATGTTTCTAGACATGAATTAGAACAATTAGTTGGAAAGGTTCATCATCAAGGTGTAGTAGGAGTTGTAGAAAGTTATCGCTATTATACTTTGGATGAAATTCTTTTATCTATTGATCCTAACAAACAACCATTATTAGTGATGTTAGATGGATTAAAAGATCCACATAACCTTGGTGCGATTTTAAGAACGTGTGATGCAATAGGAGTAGATGGTGTAATTATTTTGAAAAATAGAAGTGTATCATTAAATGGTACAGTGGCAAAAGTATCTACAGGTGCAATCGATCATGTAAAAGTAATGCAAGCAACGAATTTAAGTCGTACCATTGATGAACTGAAAAAACGTGGTTATTGGATTGTGGGGTGTGAAAACTCTCAGTCTGATGATTATAGAAAAATAGATTACAATATGCCTGTATGTATTGTAATTGGGTCTGAAGGAACAGGTATTTCTAGGCTAGTGAAAGAAAAGTGTGACTTTAATGTTGTGTTGCCAATGGTAGGTCATGTTACGTCATTGAATGCTTCAGTTGCAACAGCTATTATTTTATATCAAGTCCATAATTCTCGTTTTCCCATTTAGGTAGAAAGGATTATTAGTGAAAGAGGTAGAAGTACAATATTTAGTATATTTAATTAGACAAGGAAATCAGTACGCATTAGATGAATTGATGTTATTTAGTTACCAATATGTTAAAAGTTTATTGTATAAAAGATATTCTCATTTATTAAAAGTAATTAATGAAGAAGAGTTATTACAAGAAGCTATTATGTCAGTAGAAAAATGTATATATTCTTATCGATATGATAGTGAGGCTGCATTTTTAACATTTATTACATTATGTTCTACTAGAAGATGGTATTCTATGATTGCAATTAGGAAATCTAAATTATCTACGTTTCGTCATGCAGATATTTCATTAGATCAAGTAATTAATACAACTGATTCTAATAAAAAAGATATTACGATATTAGAAACTATTGCAGATTCTTACCCAACTCATAATCCGCAAACACAATTATACGTACAAGAGAAAATTGAACATGCTTATCATATTATAGATTTAGCAAATGATCATAAAGTAAAAAAATTATTTCAGTTAAAAGCAGAAGGTTTTACAGAGTCAGAGATTTCTAAAATATTAGGAGTTAATGAAAAATGGGTGGCTAATACAGTTTATCGATATAGAAAAAAATTTTGTTGTGAGGAATAATGATGTTTCAAAGATTGTCTCAATAAAGTCTTTATCATATCAATAGCTTTTTAATTTAGATAATCAATATATACTCTGTGTAATGAAATAAGTCAAAGATAGATATTATAGTAAATAACTTTACAAATTTAAAATAAATACATATAAATTTATAAACACTCATCAAGAATTAATGAACTAGATGATATATTGAAAACAATATAGAAAAAATTAGATAAATCTATATAATTCTAATTCTATAGTTTATTTTAAATATTTAATTTGTCTAATTTTTATAAAAGTTAAAATAAGATTACCCAATTTGTTGCAGATAAGTGGTTACACAAT
>JAHHSU010000029.1 GCA_020025035.1 Thomasclavelia sp.
TTTGTACATATCAAAACTTGCTTTTTTTTTGTTTTTTTTGTAGAATTATAGATAGAAAAGTAAAAGAAAGGAGATAATAAGTAGATATTTATGAAAATAAAACGTAAAAAGAAAATTTTAATATCTATATTAACAGTCGTATTATCTATAGGTATATATTCAATGATTGTATTGGCAGTTGGAGAAGAAGGAATGTTTGTAACTGTAGTACAAGAAGTAAAAGATGGAATTAATAAAACTGTATCAAGCGTTTTAGGGTCAAAACAAAAGAGTGATGTATCTACTACTGATACAAAGACATCTGATGAAAAAGACACTGAAAATGAAAAGGTAGATAAAAAGACATCACCAAGCATTTCATATGCAGGATTACACACACTTACATATGAAGAATTAAAAACAAATTGGAATATAGATGAAAGTGATCCAGCATTTATTACAATTAATGATGTAAAAGATGAAAATCTAACAGGATTTGAAAAAATTATTATACCTGGAGAGATTAATGGGAAACAGATTAAACTTGGGACTATTAAGTATTCACCTACTAACAGTATAATACCTATGTTTCAAAAAAATATACAAGAATTAAGATTTCAAGTAGAAAATGGAAAGAAAGTAATATGTACAAGTGGTAAAGATTTATTTAATGGATTAGGAAGTTTGACAAATATAGATTTGAGTGGATTAGATACAAGTCAAGTAACAGATATGAGTAGTATGTTTTCAGATTGTTTATCGTTAACAAGTCTAGATGTATCTAACTTTGATACAAAAAAAGTAACAACTATGTCTTGGATGTTTCAATCGTGTACTACACTAACAAGTCTTGATTTATCTAACTTTGATACAAGCCAAGTAATAGATATGGCTTTTATGTTTAGTGGATGTGCTAATTTAATAAATTTGAATGTAAGTAGTTTTAATATAAGTAAAGTATCTCCAGAAGCTGAATTTGGAGCAGGTATGCTGTGTATGTTTGAAGGATGTAAACGATTGCTATGCTTAGACTTATCTAATTTTGATGTTAAAGAAGGACTTCTTTCTGAGACATTTGAAACTTATGATAAAAATTCACCTTTACTTATAATAAGCAATAATAAGGAACTTTCAAATTATGATTATATAGTTGATAACCGTAGAAAATATGCAATTACATATAATGCAGGAGAAGGGTATTTTGCAGGAAATCAAAAAATTATAGAAAAACAACTTTCATCGTACACTTATCCTACTTTAGATGCAGCTAATAAGGAAGTTACAGAACTTGAAGCAGCAAGCGTAGAGATACCTACTAGAGCAGGATATGTATTTGCAGGTTGGGAAAAAACATTAGCTCCAGTACCACCAATAGAGAAAACTTGGAATTTAGAAAAAACAAGTCTTGAAAATATATATGCAAGAGCAAATGCTACATATACTGCTAAGTGGAAAGTTGCACCTTATGAAGTTACATTTGATCCAGCTAATGGGACAAGTTCTACAACAAGTAATGTTAATGCAGGAGATTTAATTATTGAACCAACAGAACCAAAAAAGGATGGCTTTGTATTTGCAGGATGGTTTAATGGAGGCACTGAGTGGAATTTTGCTACATCAAAAATGCCAGATCATAATATAACATTAACAGCACATTGGAACCCAAATAGAGTTGATGGTATCTTTACTGGTAGGGATAGTGTATACTTTTATTATGATGATTTTGCTATAAAAGATGGTAATATTGGATTATCAATACCAAAATCAATTGCGCTATACGAAAAAAGTACAAGTGGTCAAGGAACTGTGAGGTTAGTAAGATTGGATGGAAAAGATTTTCCAAATGATCTTAATGTAGAAGTAACAGTCATGTCTCAAAATGGGGGTTATTTAAATGATGGTAAAACAAATATTGCTAAATATACAATGTCAGTAGATACAAATCCAGTGCCATTGAATACGTCATTTGAACATTTTTATAGGTTTACCAATAAAGATTTACAAGCATCAAGTGATAGGAAAATAGTAAAACAATCATTTACAGTAAATGTACCAGATACAACAGAGTTGAATAAAAAAGAGGCAATATATAAAGACCAATTAACATTTGGAATACATGTTGCTACTCCAATTGTGTAATAGTTAAATAGATTATTAACGTTGAGATTAACCATCACATCGATAAGATGATGATGGTTTTTTAATAGTTTATTTATAATTCCACTTTCATTTTGTAATAGTGATAATTAGTATTTAATGAGTTTAAATTTCGTTGTATAATTTAAATATATGATGATTATCATATTGTGAAATTAAACGTAATATGCTTGATTATATAGAAAGGGGAAATAGTGATGAAATACGAAAAAGAAGGAGTACAGTATCATTTAAAGATTAGTGAAGGAGATGTAGGAAAGTATGTCATAATGCCTGGAGATCCAAAACGTTGTAAGAAAATAGCTGACTATTTTGACCAACCTATATTAATTGCTGATCATAGAGAATATGTAACTTATACAGGTGAACTTGATGGAGTAAAGGTAAGTGTAACTTCTACAGGGATTGGTGGACCATCTGCAGCCATTGCTATGGAAGAATTAGTAAAATCTGGAGCAGACACATTTATTAGAGTAGGAACATGTGGTGGGATTGCAAAGCAAGTAGTAGGTGGTGATATTGTAATTGCAACAGGAGCTGTTCGATATGAAGGAACTAGTAAAGAATACGCACCTATTGAATTTCCAGCTGTTGCAAATTATGAAGTTGTTAATGCATTAGTACGTAGTGCTAGTAACCTTAACCAAAAAGCTCATGTAGGAATAGTACAATGTAAAGATTCTTTTTATGGGCAACATGATCCTGATTTAATGCCAACAAGTTTTGAGTTAAATCAAAAATGGAATGCGTGGGTTAAATTAGGTTGTTTAGCATCTGAAATGGAATCTGCAGCTTTGTTTGTAGTAGGAAGTTATTTAAAGGTAAGAGTAGGATCTGTTTTTTTAACTATTGCAAACCAAGAGCGTGAAAAAGCTGGATTAGAAAATCCAGTAGTTCATGATACAGATACTGCAATTCAAGTAGCAATCGAAGCAATACGTGAATTAATTAAAGAAGATAAGGAGAAAAAGTAAATGAATAAAGAGGAAGTATTAAATAAAGTTGACCATACATTATTAGCACAAACCGCTACTTTTAAAGAAATAAAGATAATACTAGATGATGCAATGAAGTATCATTGTGCATCTGCTTGTATCTCTCCAAATTATGTAAAACAAGCATGTGATTATGTAAAAAATCAATTACCAATTTGTACCGTAATAGGGTTCCCTAATGGGTATCAAACTACAAATGTTAAGGTGTATGAAACAAAAGAAGCAATTCAAAATGGAGCATCAGAAATTGATATGGTAATTAATCTTGGAATGGTAAAACAAGGTGATTATGATAAAATTGAAGAAGAAATTAAAAGTATTAAAAAAATATGTGGAGATAAAATTCTAAAAGTAATTATTGAAACTTGTTTACTTACAAAAGAGGAAAAAATTCAAATGTGTAAGGTAGTAACTAATGCAAAAGCTGATTATATTAAAACATCTACTGGTTTTTCTACACATGGTGCAACGTTTGATGATATTGCATTAATGAAAAAATATGTAGGAAGTAATGTGAAAATTAAAGCAGCTGGTGGAATTAGTTCTTTTGAAGATGCTATAAAATATATAGAATTAGGTGCATCAAGACTAGGAACAAGTAAATTAGTAAAATTAGAGAAAAATCTAATTGAAAAAAATAGTAAAGATGAAACGATATATTAATATCGTTTTTTATTTTGTTTAAAGCTAGGATAAAAGGTTAATAATTTTAAAGGTAAATCATACAATAAAATAGAAAGTAGGTGTACTATGTTAACTCAATTTAGTGAAAAGGCACAAAAGGTCATTGTTATTGCAGAAAGTGTTGCATTTGATTTAGGCCATAGCAATGTAGGTAGCGAACATCTTCTTCTATCCCTAATAAGAATAGGCAATAATACTTTTGCAACATCTTTAAAAGATTTAGGTATCACAGCAAATTTAATAGAGTTAGATATTATAAGATTGTTTGGTAAAAAAGATACTCAACCATTTTATATGGAATATACTAATGTTGTAAGAAGAATCATTGATCAATCCATTAAGGAATCTAGAAAAAGAAATGAGAAAAAAATAAGTATTGATAGTTTATGTTTAGGATTGCTTAGTATTAGTGATAGTGTAGCAATAGAATTACTCAATAAGTATGGGGTGAATATTCAAATGATAAAAGAAGAGATTAATGAAAATACAAAGGTAGAAAATGAATTAGATAGTATTCATGAATTAATTAATTTAAATAAGCAAGTTGCTCAAAGAGGAAATATTATTATTGGTAGAGAAAAGCAACTAAATCAATTAATTGAGGTATTATGTCGTAAGGAAAAAAATAATGCCATAGTGGTAGGAAAAGCTGGTGTAGGAAAGACTGCATTAATAGAAAAACTTGCTATTGCAATTAACGAAGGAAAAGTTCCTGAACAATTAAAGAATAGTATTATATATGAATTAGATTTATCTGCTATTTTAGCTGGAACTAAATATAGGGGTGAATTTGAAGAAAAATTTAAGAAAATTATTCATAAGATATGTAAACATAAAGAATGTATAGTATTTATTGATGAAATACACAATTTAGTAGGTGCAGGAGGAGCAGAAGGAGCAATTGATGCATCTAATATGATTAAACCCTATATCGCAAGAAAACAATTTACATGTATTGGTGCAACAACACAGCATGAATATTATAAATTTTTTGAAAAGGACGAAGCATTAAATAGACGTTTTCAGTATATTAATTTGGAACCAACAAACTACGAAGAAACTGTAGAGATTATAAA
Organism: Thomasclavelia sp.; assembly: GCA_020025035.1. GTDB lineage: Bacteria > Bacillota_I > Bacilli_A > Erysipelotrichales > Coprobacillaceae > Beduini. The sequence goes on from JAHHSU010000029.1 coordinate 4,892, forward strand.
AGGACTACAGTCATCATTTGAAAAATATCATGGCGTAAGTTTTGATGAACATCATATTCGTTATTTAGTTCGTCAAGCAGGGAGATATTTTTATACTAAAAATATGCCTGATAAAGCAATTGATTTATTAGATCTTGTGTTAGTAAGAGCAAAAATGAACAATTGTAAAAGTATTCATTGTTTAGATATTGATCATATGGTAGAAGAATTAATGAATATGAATTTTCAACAAGAAAGGATCTCTAATTTAGAAAAAAAATTATTAGATGAGATAAAAGGACAAGATAAAGTAATTCACCAAATTGTACAACAATTATCACTAATTGAAAAAGGGTTTTACGAATTAAATAAACCTAAATTGGTATCGTTATTTGTTGGTCCTACAGGAGTTGGAAAAACACAAATTGCAAAATTAATTGCTAAATACTATTTTAATGATTCCAAATATTTTATTAGGTTAGATATGTCAGAATATAAAGAAGCTAATAGTATATCCAGAATAATAGGGGCTTCTCCAGGGTATATTGGATATGATGAACAAACCTTATTAATTCAACATATTACAAACCATCCTAGAAGTGTAATTTTATTAGATGAAATTGAAAAAGCGCATCCAGATGTTTTAAATTTATTTTTACAAATTTTTGATGAGGGGGTAATAAAAGATCAAAGAGGTCAATCAATTAATTTTAAAGAAAGTATGATTATTATGACTTCTAATGTAGGATACCAGTATCAAACAGAAAGTATCGGGTTTAAAAAACTTAATACTAAAGCTAGATCATTAGAAGATTGTTTTTCTAATGAATGGATTAATAGAGTAGATCAAATTGTATATTTTAATACCATTCATAAAGAGGCAGCAAAACAAATTATTGAAAAACAACTTGATAAATTCAATAAACAATTAAATATTAATGTACCTTATAGTGAACAAGAATTAGATAAAATATTTGATGAGGTAGAAGTGACAAAATATGGTGCACGAGCTCTATTAAGAGCGGTGAAACAATATATGTATAGTTATATTAGTAAGGAAACAACTTTTTAAAAGTTGTTTTTTTAAGTATGTAGCTTATTGATAATTTATGATATGATGAAGTAAGTAAGGGGGTATAGTATGTATAGTGTAGTGATTCCATGTGCTGGAGTAGGGAAAAGAATGGGGTTAGGTTATAATAAATTATTATACCAATTAGATGGACAAACTATTATTGAAAAAACAGTAAATATATTTGTTGAAGATAAGCATTGTTCACAAATTATTTTAGTTATTAGTTTAGAAGATGAACCAATAATGAAAAAAATATTTGCACATTATTTAAAAGTTGAATTTGTACTAGGAGGGAAAGAAAGACAAGATAGTGTTTATAATGGATTACAAAAGGTAAAAGAATCTTATGTAATGATCCATGATGGTGCACGTCCTTTTTTAAGTAAGGAATGTATAATGTCCTTACTTGAATGTTTACAAACTCATGATGCTTGTTTACCTATGGTAGCTGTTAAAGAAACGGTTAAAAAAGTAGAAAATGGCAAGGTTATAAAAACAATAAATAGAAATGAATTAATGCTTGCACAAACTCCTCAAGCATTTAGGCTACAAACTATTATGGAAGCTCATCAAGAAGCAAAAAAATTAAACATACTTGCAACAGATGATGCATCATTAGTAGAACAGCTGGGAAAAGATGTATACGTCGTAAATGGTGATTATTCAAATATTAAAATTACTACAATAGAGGATTTACATTCATAAAAAAAGACCTTATTGGTCTAGTATGGATTGCATATCTTGTGGTAACGGGCAGGAAATAGATAATACTTCTTTTGTAAGAGGATGGATAAGAGTTAGTTTGTATGCGTGTAAAGCATGTCGATGGATTAAATTTGAAGAGGTACCATATAATTTATCCGCTACTATTGGATGACCAATAGATAAAAGATGGACTCTTATTTGGTGAGTTCTACCAGTTTCTAATTGGCATTTTACCAAACTAACATTAGAATAATTTTTGACTAATTGGTAGTGGGTAATGGCTTTTTTTCCATGATTTGAAATTCTCATTTTGTTAGAGACATGTCTATCTTTTGCAATAAAGGTAGAAATAGTATGTACTTGATTATCATGTATTGGTGGGCTAATAATTGCTAAATAGTCACGTTTAATATTTTTTTGATAAAGTTGTTCATCAAAATAAGCTTGAAAAAATTGACATTTGCAAAATAAAATAAGTCCTGACGTTTCATAATCAAGTCGATGAATATATCGTACAGGAAAATGATAATTATTTTCGATGTAATAGTATTGAACGTAGTTAACTAGTGTATTTAAGTCTTGTTTATTATCTGGATGAACGTTAAGATGTGGTTCTTTATTAACAATGAAAATAAATTCATCTTCATATACAATTTCAATAGGATGATATTGAGGTATAAAAGGATTAAGGTCTTTTTTAAATGCACGAATTGTTAATTTATCATTTCTTTTTAAAATAGTGTTTATTGGAACATAAACATTATTTAATGTATATTCCTTATGTTGCTTTAATAAATGAATTGTTTTTTTAGATACATGAAAATGATGGAAAAGATATTCAATACTACGATTTTCAAACTCATTATCAATGTATAAAGTTAAATAATCTTGTTTAATGTTATATTTCATAAATAGTTATTTGAATATCAATAGTAATATCCATGGATGAAATATTATCTAAGACATTTCTTCTTTCTTTTTTGATGTGATAATAATGTGGGGTCATTTTAAGTAAATTGAGTAAATCTTCATGATTTTTAATAGTTACATTTTTAACTAAATTAAACGATTCACGAACATTAAAAGGAAGTAAAATGTGTTCATTAGATTTTAGTTTAATTTCTTCATAAATTAATTCTTTTATTTCAATTAAATGATTTTGATTAGCTGTAACATGAATTATATATCCATCTTTTTTTAAGCATCTTTTTAATTCATCAACATTTACTACTGTAAACAAGGCACAAATAATATCCATACTAGAATCTAATATGGGAATATTTTTAGAATTACCTACGATCCAATGAATATCTTTTGTATATTTAGTTGCCATATTAATTGCTTCTTTAGAAATATCAAGACCGTAATAGATATTTTCATCATTATTTAATTGTTGTTTCATACGATTTGTATAATATCCTTGACCACAGCCTAAATCTAGTATTTGTAAAGGAAAATTAGAGTGTGTAAGGATATATTGATTTATTGTATCAGATATCACATCATAATATCCTTGGTCTAGAAATGCTTTACGTGCAATTAAACTGTCTTTACTATCTCCAGGATAATTCGTTGCTTTATCTGGATTTAAAAGTAAGTTAACATATTTTGTTTTTGCAATATCATATGTATGATTATTACAACATTTATACGAATGATGATCTTTGTTTAATTTATTTTTACATTTTGGACATGCTAAATTATGCATTATATTCACCTCAAACTTATTATAACATACTTGTATTAAAGTTCTATATGATATCAAGTAGTTTATCATATATTAAATATAGCTATACAATTATAATTATGTTAAAATAACGTAGGCAGGTGATAAAATGTTCAAAATAGGTCAATCTATTGATATTCATCAATTTGAAAAAGGACGCAAGTTAATTTTAGGTGGAGTTAATATTCCTTATGATAAAGGATTAAAAGGACATAGTGATGCAGATGTATTAATTCATGCGATTGCAGAAAGTATAATTGGAGCATTAGGATTAGGTGATATCGGTAAACACTTTCCTGATACAGATCCAAAATATAAAGATGTTTGTTCACTTATTCTTTTAAAGAAAGTGTATGCGTTGTTGGATGAACATGGTTATCAAATAGGAAATGTTGATTCAATCATTTTGGCAGAAGAACCTAAAATGGTAGGTTATGTAGATAAAATGAAAGAGAACATTGCAAATATATTACATTGTAATATTAATCAAATTAATATTAAAGCAACTCGTGGAGAAAAGCTTGGATTTGTTGGTAGAAAAGAAGGGATTGTATCTCAAGCAGTTTGCTTATTAGTAAGAAAGGATAATGAAAAATGAAAAAGGTAAGAGTAAGATATGCACCAAGTCCAACAGGACATTTACATATTGGAGGAGCAAGAACAGCGTTATTTAATTATTTATATGCAAAACATTATGATGGTGATTTTGTATTTAGAATTGAAGATACAGATATTGAAAGAAATATTGAAGGTGGAGAAGCTAGTCAATTAGAAAATTTAGAATGGCTAGGAATTATTCCTGATGAATCTCCAATAAATCCAAATCCTAAATATGGTCCATATAGACAGATGGAAAGACTAGACATTTACCAAAAACATACAGATTGGTTATTAGAAAAAGGGTATGCATATAAGTGTTTTTGTACCCCAGAAGAGTTAGAACAAGAACATCAGCGACAAACAGATGCTGGTATTGCACCTATGTATAATCGTAAGTGTCGTCATTTAACTAAAGAAGAAATAAAGGCAAAAGAAGAAGCTGGAATTCCATATACGATTCGAATTAAAGTACCTGAAAATCAAACTTATGAATTTGATGACATGATTCGAGGGCATGTATCATTTGAATCTAAAGATATTGGTGATTGGGTTTTAGTAAAAGCTAATGGAATTCCTACTTATAACTATGCAGTAGTCATTGATGATCATTCAATGGATATTACTCATGTATTTAGAGGGGAAGAACATTTATCAAATACCCCAAAACAAATTATGCTTTATCAAATGTTTGGATATGATGTACCAAAATTTGGACATATGACATTGATTGTTAATGAAGAACGAAAAAAATTGTCTAAGCGTGATGAATCAATTATGCAATTTGTTTCTCAATACAAAGAGCAAGGATATTTACCAGATGCAATGTTTAATTTTATGGCATTGTTAGGCTGGTCTCCAGAAGGAGAAGAGGAGATTTTTACTCATGATCAATTAATTAAGGTATTTGATGAAAAACGACTTTCTAAGTCACCTTCTATGTTTGACCAATCTAAATTAAAATGGGTGAATAATCGCTATATAAAAGATCGTTCATTAGAAGATATTATATGTTTATGCAGGCCATTTTTAGAAAAAAAATATGATTTAACTAATAAGTCAAGTGAATGGATTAATAGTTTAATTGCTTTATATCATGAACAACTTAGTTATGGAGCAGAAATTGTTGAATTGGTAGATATGTTTTTTGAAGATCAAATCGCACCTAATCAAGAAGCAATTGATTTTATGAAAGAAGAAAGTATTAATACTACTTTAAAGGTGTTTAAAGAAAAATTGTTAGTGATTGATAAACTTACTAAGGAGAATATTCAAGAAGCGATTAAAGCAACTCAAAAAGAGGCTGGGGTTAAAGGAAAAATGTTGTATATGCCAATTAGAATTGCAACAACTGGATCTATGCATGGACCAGATTTAACAAGTTCTATTTTGTTAATTGGAAAATCTACAATTATCCAACGTTTAGAAAAAATATGGTAATGTTTAATAATTAATTATTCTGTATATAATAAAAAAGTCGTTAACTAATTATTGGTAACGACTTTTTTGTTTAATTAAAAGTATTTTATAAACGTTTTTCAAAATTTCCTACAATCTCAGGTCTTTCACTCATAATAATGAATGCACTTGGATCTATTTTGGATAATATTTCTTTAAGTTGCTCAATTTCGTATTTTGATATTACAGTAATAATAATATAGGTTTCTTCGCTAGTATAAGCACCTATTCCTTTCCAATAAGTTGCTCCACGGTTAAGCTCATTGGTAATTACTTGAATAACATCTAGGTTTTTAGTAATAATTTGAATATTCATATTAATATTTTGTAAATGTACACGATCTACCATAAGCGAATAGATAAAAGAATAGATTACAGAATAAATAGCAGTTGGTAGTTCAAAAAGTATGGCACATGTAATATAAATAAGTGTATTGACAATTAGTGTTAGTTTTCCAACACTAAATCCATCAATTTTTTTTGTCATGTATAATCCTAATATATCATTACCACCACCAGTTCCACCAGCTTTTAATGTAATACCTACACCAGCTCCTGCAATTAAACCACCAATAACACAGGCTGCTAATTTTTCACTAATAATAGGGGTAGATGGAATAAGGATAATGGAAAAGAATATAGTTTGAATAATAACACTAAATACAGTTTTGAAAAATAAAGCTTTTCCAAATTTTTTATAAGCTAATAATAATAATGGGATATTAATTAAAAAATTTAATATACCAGCAATATCAAAGTTAGGACGAAAACCAGTATAATTTTCAAGTAGTGTACGAATGATTTGTGCAATACCAACTGTTCCACCGTTATATAATCCTACGGGTACAATAAATAAATTAAGCCCTGCACAAAACAAAATTGCACCAAATGCAATAAGTAAATAATTATAAGATTCTTTTTTTATTTGACTTGACATTTTGTTCCTCCATTTAATTTTAATAGCGATTCAATTATATCATTTAATTAAATAGATATAAAGAGTTGTATTCTTGATTTAATTATGATATTCTTTTAAAGAAAGAATACAAAATAGTAATAAAGGAGAATGTCAATGTTTTTAGATATTTTGATGGTATTTGTGTGTGTTATATTAATCATACTTTGCCTATTACAAAGTGGTAAATCAGATGGACTTGTAAATGCATTAACTGGACAAAATTCAAATTTATTTGCTCAACAAAAAGAAAGAGGTTCTGAGTTAATGATTTCAAGAATTACAGTTGGATTTGGTATTGCTTTTTTTGTGATAGCAGTTATGATTCAAATGAGATAAACAAATAGGGCATAAGATTCCTATTTGTTTTTTTTTGGAGGATAATAATGAAAGATAGAATTATACAATATTTAAAACAAGAAGATTATAAGGGGATGGATATCCATGAATTAGCAGGGGTATTTAAGCAACATACTACAGAACAATTTAAGAGTTTTGTAAAGATGATGGTAACATTAGAAGAACAAAAAATTGTGATACGTACTAAAAATGATAATTACTATTTATCTCAATCTAAAATATTGTTAACTGGTAAAGTAATGATGAGTACAAAAGGTTTTGCTTTTATTCATATAGGAGATGATGAAGCAGATATTTACGTAGCTAACCAAAACCTAAATGGTGCATTACACGGGGATATTGTTCAAGTAGAATTAGAAAATCAATCTACAGGAAATAGTAAAGAAGGTAAAATTGTAAATATTATAGAACGTGGACAAAAACAACTTGTTGGACTAGTGGTAAAAAGAAAAGGTAAATATTTGTTATTAGTAGATGATCCTAAATTTAATGAGGTGGTAATCATTGTAGGAAACCGAAAAGGTGCTATAGAAGGACATAAGGTAGTTGTAAAAATAACAGATTATCATCAACCGTTAAATGCTAAGATAATAAAGGTTTTAGGTCATAAAAATGATCCAGGAGTCGATATTATGTCGATTGTTTCAAGATATGAAATACCTGTAGAATTTAATGAAGATATTTTTGAACAACTTTCAACGATTGAAGATGAAATTAATACAAGTGATTTTCAAAATCGTATAGATTTGCGTCATGATACTATATTTACTATAGATGGTGATGATGCAAAGGATTTAGATGATGCAATTAGTATCAAAAAAGTAGAAAATGGAAATTATCAATTAGGTGTGCATATTGCGGATGTTTCCAATTACGTTTTAGAAGGGACACCAATTGACAAAGAAGCTATACAAAGGGGAACTTCTGTTTATTTAGTAGATAGGGTAATTCCAATGTTGCCACATCAATTATCAAATGGAATATGTTCATTAAATCCAAATGTGGATAGACTTACAATAAGTTGTATAATGGAAATTGATCAAAATGGACAAGTAGTGGATTATCAAATAATCCCTACAATTATTCATTCCAATTATCGAATGACTTATCATGATGTGAATATGATCCTAGATGGCAATATAAAGTTACAAAAGAAGTATCAAAAAATAGTATCTAAACTTTTTATGATGGAAAAACTAGCAATTATTTTAAATCAAAATAGAAATAAAAGAGGAGCTATTCATTTTCATACAAATGAATCCAAAGTAATGGTAGATAAAAAAGGTAAACCTATTGAAATTAAATTGAGGCATAGAGGAATGAGTGAAAAAATGATTGAAGAATTCATGTTAGTAGCAAATGAAACAGTTGCCAAACATTTTAAATGGTTAGAATTACCATTTGTATATCGTATACATGAACATCCTAAGAAAAAGAAATTATTAAATTTTGTAAGAATCGTTAGTCCATTAGGTTATAAAATTAAAGGATCGTTAGATCATGTTTATCCTAAAGAGTTAAGCCAATTGCTTGATAAAGCTAAAGATAAACCTGAATATAATATTATTTCTACTTTATTATTGCGATGTATGCAAAAAGCTAAATATGATGTAGAATGTCTAGGACATTATGGTTTAGCAGATGAATATTATACACATTTTACATCTCCTATTCGACGTTATCCAGATTTATTAGTTCATCGCTTGATTAAAACTTATTTGTTTCAACAAGATATATCCAAAGAAACAACAATGCATTATAGTGAAATTTTGCCTGCGTTAACAGAAAAATCATCAACACGTGAGATAATAGCAACTAATTGTGAAAGAGATGTTCTAGATATGAAAAAAGCAGAATATATGGCAAGACATATAGGAGATGAATATGAGGGAATTATTTCATCAGTTACATCCTTTGGTTTTTTTGTAGAGTTACCAAACACAGTGGAGGGATTAGTGCATATTTCGACACTTAAAGATGATTATTATGTATATAATGAACAGTATATGATGATTGTAGGTGAATCTACGGGTAAAAAATATCGTATATCAGATAAAGTAAAGGTTGTAGTAGTAAATACTTCTAAAGTAGAAGGATCTGTTGATTTTGAGATAGTGTTGTCTAACTCTAAAAAGAAAAAATATCATAATGTTTCAAAATTAAAAAAAGAAAAATCTAATAAACAAATTTCAAAAAGGAAAAATAGGAATAAGAGGGGATATCATGAAAATTATCGCACAAAACAAAAAAGCCTATCATGATTATTTTATTGAAAGCACGTATGAAGCTGGAATTGTATTACATGGAACAGAGATTAAATCAATTAGAAAAGGTAGTGCTAATTTAAAAGATAGTTTTATACGAATTAAAAATCAGGAAGCGTTTATTGAAAATATGCATATTGCACCTTATGATCATGGAAATATTTTTAATCATGATCCATTAAGACAAAGAAAATTATTATTGCATAAAAAGGAAATTATAAAATTAGAAAAAGAAGTAAAAGTTGGTGGATATACTTTAATAGCTACAAAATTATATTTTGATTCTAGTAGCAAAGCAAAGTTAGAAGTTGCATTGGCAAGAGGAAAAAAACTATATGATAAACGTCAAGATCTAAAGGAAAAAGATGCAAAGCGAGATATAGAAAAAGCAATGAAATATAACTATTAATTATATAATGAAAAAAGATTGATTATAGAAAATACTAATTAATCTTTTTTTATTATTAATATTCTTTAAATAAGAAGAAAATTGTTAGAATTTGACATGAAAAATAAAATCTTGTACGATAAGAATATCTTATATAGTCGTTTAAATACAATTTGTAATATATGTTGAGAT
>JAHHSU010000003.1 GCA_020025035.1 Thomasclavelia sp.
AAACTATTACACTCGTTAAAAACCCCATTCATACTTGTTACTTTACTTGTATTAAAACGTGAGACATCTAAACTCGTTAAACTACTACACCTAAAAAACATACTATACATAGACGTTACTTTATCTGTATTAAAATGAGAAACATCTAAATTTGTTAAGCTACTACACCCACCAAACATCCAACTTATATCTACTGCTTGGTTAGTATTAAAATGAGAAACATCTAAGCTTGTTAAACTACTACAATCTTTAAACATGGCATTCATATTTACCACTTGACTTGTATCAAAATGTGATACATCTAAACTTGTCAAACTACTACATCCACTAAACATAGAAGTCATCATTGTAACTTGACTTGTATTAAATCCATCTAGTCCTATAATAGTTGTTAAACTACTACATCTTGCAAACATAAGTCCCATAGCTGTAACTTTGCTTGTATTTAATCCAGTTAAATTAATGGTTGTTAAACTACTGCAATCTGCAAACATAGAAATCATTGTAGTAACTCTACTTGTATTTAAACCACTTAAATCTAAGCTTTTTAAACTACGACATCCTTCAAACATACTTTGAGCACTACTTGCTATACTTGTATCTAGGCCACTTAAATCGATATTAGTTAAACTACTCAAATTACAAAACATAAATTGTGCATCTCTACACAATACCTTCTTACCATTTACTTCTTTAAAAACAACTTCTTGTACATTTTTTGGGAAAAGTAAATCAGTATAAACACTTCCTGTTTGAACTTGCTTCCCATCAATTTCCCCAGGAATAATAATTCTTTCAAATCCTGTCAAATCTGGATTTTTGATGTGATTAATGATAATAGCAGTTGTACTACTTTCATCAATATCCCAATAAGTTCTTAAGTCATCTAGCGTAAGTTCATGTAATTCACTACTTAAAGAAGCTGTTTGGATATCATTTCCATCTGTATTACCAGTTCGACGATATGTAACAGTTGTTTGTGCACCAATTTGATTTTTTAATACATTTTGATCATTATTTTTTGCATAAGTAGGTACTTGCATTCCTCCTACAAGACTAATCAATACTAATATAAATGATATGTATATTAAAGTAATTTTCTTTTTAATCATTTACATTCTCCTCCTTTGCTTGACTACTATTCTACATAAAAAAACAAAGTATTACAATAGTAAGTATCATTCTTATCTGCCAACCCACATATTACACTTTTAAAAACACCTAAAAATTATAAAATAAAAGTGGAATTATAAATAAAATACCAAAAAAAGATTACCTAAATCATTGCATTGTGTAACCACTTATTACAACAAATTGGGTAATCTTATTTTAACTTTAATAAATAATTTACTTACAACATTTTTTCTAAACGTGTACGACGTTTTAATGCATCTAATTTACATTGTTGCATTAATTCACTAGCATGTTCTGGATTTACCTTAGATAACTGTGCAAATCTATTTTCTGATAGTAAAAAGTCAATAAACAAATCAAAATTTGGTTGTTTTGAATCAAGTTGTAATGGATTTAGATTTTGTTCTTCTAATCTAGGATCGTATCGAAGCAAATTAAAATATCCACATTCTACTGCCTTTTTTTGTTGTAATTGATGATTTACTAAGCCACCCTTAATTCCATGTTCCATACATGGAGAATAAGCAATAATTAATGAAGGTCCTGGATAGGATTCTGCTTCTTTAATTGCTTTAATTGTTTGCATAGGATTTGCTCCCATGGCAATTTGAGCAACATATACATGACCATAAGCCATGGCAATTTGAGCTAAATCTTTTTTTGCTGTTACTTTTCCACTTGCAGTAAATTTCGCAATAGAAGCTGCTTGTGAAGATTTAGAGGATTGTCCACCTGTATTTGAATATACTTCTGTATCTAACACTAAAATATTTACATCTTGACCACTAGCTAAAACATGATCTAATCCACCATATCCAATATCATATGCCCAACCATCACCACCAATAATCCATTGTGATTTTTCAATTAAATCACCTTTATAATTTAATATATCTTTTACTTCTTTATTCGAAGAAACTTTGATTAATTCTATTAATGTATCATATAATTCTTTTTGTTTTTGACGATTTTTAATATTATCCATATACTCTTGCATCATATTACTTAAAGGTGTTTCTACTTTATCTTTGGTAGATTCCATTACTTCTAAAATATGACGTTGTTTATAATCTGATGCAAGTTTCATTCCTAGTCCATACTCTGCATTATCTTCAAATAATGAGTTTGCCCATGCTGGTCCATAACCATTTTGATCTACTGTCATTGGAGTAGATGGAGTAGATCCTGTATAAATAGAACTACACCCTGTTGCATTTGCAATCATCATATCACTACCAAATAATTGTGTGATCAAACGATAATAAGGAGTTTCTCCACATCCACTACATGCTCCAGATGCTTCAAAATATGGTCTTAAAAAACCAGCACCTTTTACAGTATTAGTTGGATACTTATCATCTTTATAAGATACTTGTTGATAAATATAGTCAGCTAATTTTGAATGTTTTAATTCTTCTTTAGCATTTACCATTTCTAATGCTTTTTTGCCATTTTTACCTGGACAAACATTTGCACACAATCCACATCCAACACAATTATCTGGCGAAACTTGTATACGATATACTAATCCTTCTACTCCTTTACCAATAGGAGTTAATGTTTCATTTTGGATATTTTCTGGTGCATTACTAACTTCTTGATCATCCATTAAAAATGCACGAATGGTAGCATGAGGACACACCATCACACACTGATTACATTGAATACAATTTTCATGCATCCATCTTGGTACTTCATTAGCAATTGCTCGTTTTTCTTTGATTGCCATACCACATTTCATACTTCCATCTAACTTATCCATAAAACTTGAAACTGGTAAATCATATCCATCTAACTCATTAATTGTGCAAACAAAATGATCATCTCCTGTTCTTTCTTTGGTACTAACAACACTTAAATTAGCCCAACTTGGATCTACCATTACTTCCACAATAGAATCTTTTCCTTTATCAATAGCTTGCCAATTTAATTCAACAATTTTATCTCCTTTTTTTTCGTATGACTTTTTTGCCGCTTCCTTCATATATTTTACAGCATCATCAATAGGTAAAATTTGAGGATTTAACGCAAAAAATGCAGATTGTAAAATTGTATTAGTTTTTCTTCCCATTCCAATTTCTTGTGCAATTTTACTTGCATTAATAATATAAAACTTAGCATGCTTTAAAGCTAATTGTTTTTTCAATTTATTTGGTAAATAACGAATAACTTCTTCTTGGTCAAACTCTGTATTTAATAAAAACGTCCCATTTTCCTTTAACACTTTTAACATATCATATTTTAATACATAGTTATCTACAGAACATGATATAAAATCTGCTTGATCAATATAATACGTAGAACGAATTGGATTTTTTCCAAATCTTAAATGAGATTTTGTAGCCCCTCCTGCTTTTTTACTATCATAAGCAAAATAGGCTTGTGAAAATAAATTAGTATGATCTCCAATAATTTTAATAGCATTCTTATTAGCAGAAACAGTCCCATCTGATCCTAATCCATAAAACAAGCAAGATGTATACTCACTATCAATTTGAAAATCAGGATCAATTGGAAGAGACAAATGGGTTACGTCATCTTCAATACCAATAGTAAAGCCAGTAAATGGATGTTTACTGTTTAAATGTTCATATACGGCATGAATATGTTTAGGGTTAGTATCTTTTGATCCAAGTCCATACCTACCACCAATAATTTCAACATCTTTTTCTTTTAATGCTGTAACAACATCTACATAAAGGGGTTCTCCTGTAGCTCCCATTTCTTTTGTGCGGTCTAATACTGCAATCTTTTTAACTGTACTAGGTAATACAGCTAATAAATGTTTAATTGAAAAAGGACGATATAAATGTACTTTTATTAACCCTACTTTTTCATTAAACTTATTCATATAATCTACAGTCTCTTGAATAGTTTCTGTAACAGATCCCATTGCGATAATAATTCTAGAGGCTTTTAAATCACCATAATAAGTAAATGGTGCATAGTTTCGACCTGTAATACTAGATATCTTATTCATATAGTCTTCAACAATATCGACAACTTTATCAAAATGTTGATTTTGAGCTTCTCTACCTTGGAAATAAATATCATCATTTTCTGCACCTCCACGTTCAATAGGATTACAATGTGGATTTAATGCACGAGTTCTAAAATCTTGCAACGCTTTTTGATCAATTAGTTCTTTTAAAGTATTCTCATCCATCACTTCAATCTTTTGAATTTCATGAGAAGTTCTAAATCCATCAAAAAAATGAATAAATGGAACGGAAGCTTTAATAGCACTTAAATGAGCTACTCCTGATAAGTCCATTACTTCTTGAACAGAATGAGAACATAACATTGGTATTCCAATTTGTCTACAAGCATAAATATCTTGATGATCACCAAATATACTTAATGAACGTGTAGCCAATGCTCTAGCAGCCACATGAAATACACCTGGCAACAATTCTCCTGTAATCTTATATAAATTTGGAATCATTAATAATAATCCTTGTGATGCAGTAAATGTTGTGGCTAAAACACCACCTTGCAATGCACCATGAACAGCTCCTGCTGCACCTGCTTCAGATTGCATTTCTATCATTTTTACGCTTGAACCATATATATTCTTTTTTCCTACTGATGCAAAATTTTCAGCATGTTCAGCCATTGGTGACGATGGTGTAATTGGATATATTGCAGCTACTTCTGAAAATGCATAAGCAATAGATGCTGCTGCTTGATTTCCATCCATAGATAAATATTTTTTTATCATAACTTATTCCTCCTTAGTATTGTTTATTATACTATGCTCCTTTATATATTACCATTAACATGCACTTTATTATCACAAAAAAAAGATAGGGTAAAACTATCTTAATAAACGATATAATTCATAACCACCAGAGACATAAATAAACCAGCCAATTGGATCTACAACAAGTAGTGAATTAATAGCCATCCTCCATATATTCATATCCAAAAATATATAAAATATGCCATTTATTCCATATATACTTATAGAAAAAAGGAAAGATTTACCTAAAATAACCATCAACACATATACTATCATACATATCATTAAAACATGATCATTTACCATCTTTGTACTTTTTTTTGCCATCATACAAATAAAATAAGCACCTAAATAATAGAAAAATCCAAATTGGATACCTGTTCCTAAAGTAAAAATACTTTGTATAATTGCACCACCTATAGCACCAATAAGAACAAAGAAAATGACTTTTATATATTGTCCTAAAGACATATACGCATCATTATTTTGTCGAAAATATTCCATTGCTTCCTTGCGTTCTTTTCGTTGTTCTAAATTTTCTTTAAACCCCATACCATCACCTCTTTAAAAGTATATCACACTCTCATAGAATTTCAAAACAATCATATACTATCTTTTTTTAAAAAAATCAAGTATAATGTTAATAAATTATAATAAACATGGAGGTACCTATGAAAAAAGTTGCAAAGTTTCATAAAGTTAGTTTAGATCAATTCATCAAGGATTGGGAATTACCTGGAGATCCTCATGAAATTTACCAAAAAATTACACTACCAACACGAGCTACCAAAGGATCTGCTGGTTACGATTTCTTTTCCCCTATTTCTTTTACTCTTGAACCAAATCAAACAATTAAAATACCAACAGGAATTAGAATAGAAATGGAACCAAATTATGTATTACAAATTTATCCTAGAAGTGGATTAGGTTTTAAATATCGACTTCAATTAAATAATACCGTAGGAATTATTGATAGTGACTATTTTTACTCTGATAATGAAGGACATATATTTGCAAAAATCACGAATGATTCTAACGAAAACAAATCAATCACAATCCAACAAAATGAAGGATTTATGCAAGGGATATTAATGGAGTTTGGAATTACAGTAGATGATAAAGTTACAACAAAACGTAATGGCGGACTAGGCAGTACAAGCAAATAATTGGTCTATAACTTATATGAATGGTTAAAAAAGATGCA
Organism: Thomasclavelia sp.; assembly: GCA_020025035.1. Classification (GTDB taxonomy): domain Bacteria; phylum Bacillota_I; class Bacilli_A; order Erysipelotrichales; family Coprobacillaceae; genus Beduini. The sequence continues at coordinate 6,081 of JAHHSU010000003.1, forward strand.
AGTAACTATTTTACTTACATCTTTTTATTTACGATATTTTAATTATGTTGAACGACAAAATATTTCTTTTTCCCACGACGAATTACTGTAGCTTTTTTAGAAAAGGCATGTTCACTAGATACAATATAACTTTCATCAGTAACCTTATTCCCATTAATCATAATAGATCCACCTTTTACAAATTCTCTTGCTTCACGTTTAGAACTTGCTGCATTTACCTTAACTAGCATTTCTAAAATATTCATATCTTCATTTACTTGTATACTTGGTACTCCGTTAAAACATTCCATTACTTGTTGATAAGTTAATTCACTAATATTTCCAGAAAATAACATTTCACTAATATATACTGCTTCATCGTACGCATCTTTACCATGGATAAAAGTAATTACTTCCTTAGCTAAAGCTTTATGTGCTTGTCTTAAATGTGGATTTTGTTCATGAAGTGTTTGCAACTCTTTAATTTCTTCTACACTTAGAAATGTTAAAAATTTTAGATAATCTATAACTTTATCATCTTCTGAATTAATAAAGAATTGATACATTTCATAAGGAGACGTTTTATTACGATCTAACCATATTGCTTTTCCATTTGTTTTACCAAATTTAGTTCCATCGCTTTTAGTAAGTAATGGCATTGTAAAACCATATGCTTCTTTACCTGTTTTTTTACGTATTAGTTCAATACCTGCAGTAATATTTCCCCATTGGTCTTGGCCTGCAACTTGCATTACACAATCTTTAGTTTGAAATAAATGTAAAAAATCTAATGATTGCATAATCATATATGAAAACTCAGTGTAAGTAATTCCTGTATCAATTCTACTTTTGATAATTTCTTTACTTAACATATAATTTACATTAAAAAATTTACCGTAATCTCGTAAAAAATCTATAAAATTAATTTCTTTTGACCAATCATAATTATTTACTACCTCAAACCCAAAAAGCTCCTGTGCTTGTTTTTTTAAACATTGAAAATTATGATTTACCTGTTCCTTAGTAATCATTGGTCTTTCTGACTCTGGTTTTGGATCACCTATTAATCCTGTTGCACCACCAATTAATAATATAGGATGATGCCCAGCATCTTTTAAACGTTTACTAATTAAAAATGAAGAAAAATGTCCTATATGCAAACTATCTCCTGTAGGATCAGTACCAATATAAAATGTTAATTCTTCGTTATTTAATTTATCTTTTAAATCTGTAGAACTTTCATCTTTAATCAGTCCTCGCCATACTAATTCCTCATATATTTTCATCTTAATGTCCTCCTTATCATTGATGAAAAAAAGATTTCATCACCAAAGGATGAAATCTTATAGCACCACTTTTACATATCTATATAATTATTCACGATAATGGTACACTATCTAGACATTTATATAGAGACTTAAAAATACATCAAATCATAATCCACATTTATTTTATCATAAATTCTTTATGCTTTAATAAATACTCTAGCCTTCAACATTTTTATTTAGTTGAATTTCTATAAATAAATTGTCCCTTGATAGAAATATGACTATTTTCGATTTCTTCTGATTGAAGTATTTTAGTCAATAATCGAATCGCTAATGCCCCCATATCATAAATTGGGATATATATACTTGTAAGTTGTGGAACAGAAACCTTTGCATATGTAGTATCTAACATTCCTATAATTTCCATATCACTAGGTACTTTAACTCCATGTTCTTTGGCAATATTATTGACAACAACAGCTTGAATATCACTAGTGGTGATAACTAATTGATAATTATTTTGCTTTAATGCTTTATCTAATTGTTGATAGCATAATTCATAATCAGTAGAAGATTCTATAAATGTAACATGATCCATTGCATTTTTTTTAATTTGATCTACTAATTTGATTTCATCAATTAAGTTTTGCTTACTAGTTACAAACAATATTTTTTTTGATTGATTTTCTATATGTTTTTTTACAGTGTCAACTACTAGTTCACTAATATTTGTATCAATAGAGCCAATTTTTTCACCTATTACAGTTTTACCTACAACAACAATTGGTATATTGTATTTACTAATACATTGGATTTGTTCGTCTAATAATTCGTTATTAAACAAAATGACTCCATCTGCTCTAGATTTAACAATTTTTTCAACTAACTCATCAGTTACATTGTCTTCGCTAATAATATCCGTTGTATGAAAGTTTACATTATATTTTAATGTTCTACTTGCATCACCTATTCCACTAATCATTTCTTCTATATGAGAAAATAGTTTTTGTGGAAAGACTACTGAAATCGTTGTTGTTTTACTTTTGGCAAGTCCCCTTGCGATTTCATTAGGTTTAAAGTCTAATCGATCAATTACTTCTAAAACTCTATCCTTAGTTGCTTTTTTAACAACATTAGAGCCATTAATAACACGAGAAACTGTAGCAAGTGAAACATTTGCTTCTCTTGCTACATCATAAATAGTTGTCTTTTTATTCATTAATTAATTTTCTCATCAATTTTATCAATAATGTTCTCGATTTCGTCTTTAACCTCATCTAATTCACTTTCAACTTCATCACTCATATCAATTCCATATTGTTTTGCTTTATTTTGATATTCTAATATTTTATTAGATGCTTTTGTTGATAATTCTTCAATTCGATCCATTACATCTTGACATGTTGGATTGCTTTTAGCTTTTTTTACTAAATCATCAATACCAGTTTTTACTGTTTCAATCTTTTCTTTTGTTGTATTTTTCATTTTATCTGAATCAAATTCTTCTACTGCAGTTTTTAATTTATCTGTTGCATATGAAATTGCATCTACCACATCTTCTTTAGAAAGATTTTTCGTTTTATCATAGGTTTGTTTAGATTTTTCTTTAATATCATCTACTAATTCACTACCTTTTTTTGGAGCTAATAATAAACCTGCAACTACACCTAATCCCATTCCTACAATTAATTTACCTAATTTCATTTTGTTCCCTCCTACTTTCTTTTTTTTAAAAATCCGCCTATTGGGGATATAAAATTTGAAAAAATTTCAAACGGACGATTGATTACATTTAATTTGTAATTAATATCATCAAGTGTCCTATTTGCCTTATCAATCGTACGATTTGCACGATCTATTGTAATATTTAATCTATCTGTTGTACCTAAAAGTTTAATAAACAATATTCCTAATGTTAATAAAGCAAATGCACCCGACAACAAGATAATACATTGACTAATTTCTACTCCGTTCATATATCCACCTCAACTTCCTATTACTATTATTGCATAACTCATACAATTATGCAATAAATCTAACATTTATTTTGTTTGCTCTTTCATTACCAGTTTTGCAAACTTATAAATATCTTTACTACTCATAAATAAATACACGACATTATCATAATTAGCCAACTCTTTTGCTGCATCAATATCTTCATTAATAATTTTTGCTTTAGGAATATATTGAGCAATTTCATTAATGTCTATATCAATTCCTTCTTCCTTAATTGCATTTTGAGGAAAATGACATAGATATGCATAATCGGCTAAATTTAATGCATTTGCAAATTCTTTTGCAAACCTTAGTATTCTAGAATATCTATCTGGCTTAAAGATTGCAACAATTTTTTTACTAGGATATCTTTGCCTAGTCGATTCAATGACTTTTGTAATTGCAGTTGGATGATGTGCATAGTCATCTACATATATATTATGTCCACATTCTTGAATAGTATAACGTCGTTTTACTCCTGAAAAACTTACTAGTCTTTCATTAATATACATAGCATTCATTCCTTCTAAATATCCTAATGTAATATTAGCTAACGCATTTTGAAGCATATGCATTCCATAATATGGAAGATTAAAATGTCCAAATAATTCTTTATGAATATATACATCAAAACTCATACCTAAAGTAGATGCAATATAATTTTTAGCTACTACATCATTAGAATTCTTTAATCCAAAAGATAATTTACGTGTCTTAATATTTAATTTAGGTAAATATGGATCATCTCCCCAAATAATAACAGTATCCTTTACTTGATTTGCAAACTTTTCAAACGATATTAAATAATCATCAAAGGTCTTAAAATAATCTACATGATCATATTCAATATTATTAATTACAGCATATTTAGGATAATAATGTAAAAAATGATCCTGATATTCACACGTTTCTGCAATAAAATAATAACTATCTGGACATGCAAATCCAGTTCCATCTCCAATGAGTACACTAGTTTTCTTATATTCATTAAACAAATGATAAGCCATTCCAGTAGTTGTTGTTTTTCCATGTGTTCCTGCAATTGCAATACTTTTATATTGATTCATTAACTCACCTAAAAAATCAACATAACGATAACATGTTACCGTTGGATTATTCATTGCTGCTTTTACTTCAACATGCTCATTATCAAACGAATTACCAATTATTACATGATATCCATCCTTAATATTATGTGCATCAAATGAATATATAGGTATTTTTTTTTGTCTTAAATCCTCTTCAGTAAATATATATTTATCAATGTCACTTCCTGAAACTTCATATCCTAAATCATATAAAATACGTGCTAAAGATGCCATACCTGACCCTTTTATTCCAATAAAATAATACAATTTCATTCACCTCTATATACTATTATATGTGTATATATTAACATATTTTCTTATAATGATAAATATTTTAGTGTGTCTTATTACCTAAGTGATAAATTATTTCATACAACTTTATTTTAATAACAATAAAAAAACACTAGCATGCTAGTGTAATAAACAAAAATGGTGGTTCCGGCCGGAATCGAACCAGCGACACGAGGATTTTCAGTCCTCTGCTCTACCGACTGAGCTACGGAACCATTATGGCGGTCTGGACGGGACTCGAACCCGCGACCTCCGCCGTGACAGGGCGGCATTCTAACCAACTGAACTACCAGACCATATTGGTTGCGGGAGAAGGATTTGAACCAACGACCTTCGGGTTATGAGCCCGACGAGCTACCAGACTGCTCCATCCCGCGATATAAATAATATAAAAAAATGGCGGAGGTTGAGGGATTCGAACCCCCGCGGGGCTTTCACCCCCTGTCGGTTTTCAAGACCGATCCCTTCAGCCGGACTTGGGTAAACCTCCGTATCATTAATTCGAGATTGATGATACACTATATCATTTTACTTGTCAATACTAAACAACTTTTTCATCATCTAAAAAAGGGCATTAGACATCCTTTTCATATTGAAAAAATGGTATTGTTTCAATTCGCTCCATTTTAAGTTCTTTTTCTAAATACTCAATTGCTTCATTGTAAACTTCCTTTAATCCCATTTGATATGTTTCATGGCAATCCACACCAATAATCACTTTACACCCTATATTGGATGCAATTTTCCAAAATACAGGATTAGGATAATGTCTTTTACTAATTAATCCAAGCAAATTATACTCTAAAGGAATATTTCTTTGTTTAGCTGCAATACATAATCGTGTCATTTCTTGAATATAGTCGTTTGAATGAATATCAATAAAATTCATAACGTCTGGATGAGCCATATAAGTATACAATCCAGTATCCATTGCTTGAATTGCAGTATCCACATATGTTTTTAATAATGTAACATCATGAGTAGGTGTACCATAATAAATATGAAATTCATCACTATCTTTAAAATGATGTCCTAAAATAACATAATCTAATTGTTTAGTTTGAATTATATTTTTTAGCCATTCCATTTTTGTAGGAAAATATTCGCATTCTAATCCAACTTTAATTGATATTTGATCTTTATATTTTTCTTTTAAAGCACGTATTGTATCTATATAATTGTCTAATTCATCTATATTCATACGCATAGTTGGTACAAAATCACTATCGTATATCCATGGAGTATGATCAGAAAATCCTAATTCTTCAAATCCAGCTTCAATTGCTGCAAGTACATATTCTTCTTCACTTCCATGCGCATGATGACATCTTGGTGTATGAGTATGATAATTTGTTTTCATAAATTTCTCCTTTCTATTGTTTATTGATGCGCCATATACTACTTCTATTATACCTTATTTTAAAACAAATAATGACATTTATATTAAAATATAATATCTTATATCAATTATATTCTACTCTTATTTTCTAAATCAAACAACTTATATTTAAAATAAAGATGTATATTCAATTCTATTCGATAAAAAAACTCATTTCTATATATAGAAATGAGCATTTAGTTAGATTATTGTAATAAAGCAAAAATTTATAATTAATCTATTCTATCATATTTTCTAAAATGGTCGGGAAGACAGGATTTGAACCTGCGACCCCCTGGTCCCAAACCAGGTGCACTACCAAGCTGTGCTACTTCCCGAAAAAAGACTATAAAATAAAAATGGTGGTTCCGGCCGGAATCGAACCAGCGACACGAGGATTTTCAGTCCTCTGCTCTACCGACTGAGCTACGGAACCATTATGGCGGTCTGGACGGGACTCGAACCCGCGACCTCCGCCGTGACAGGGCGGCATTCTAACCAACTGAACTACCAGACCATATTGGTTGCGGGAGAAGGATTTGAACCAACGACCTTCGGGTTATGAGCCCGACGAGCTACCAGACTGCTCCATCCCGCGATATAAATAATATAAAAAAATGGCGGAGGTTGAGGGATTCGAACCCCCGCGGGGCTTTCACCCCCTGTCGGTTTTCAAGACCGATCCCTTCAGCCGGACTTGGGTAAACCTCCGCAATACAAAACAATGGTGGACCCTGTAGGACTCGAACCTACGACCAACCGGTTATGAGCCGGTGGCTCTGACCAACTGAGCTAAGGGTCCAATTAGGCCTTACAGATACCACAAATTTAAATGGTAGCGGGGAAGGGATTCGAACCCCCGACCCACCGGGTATGAACCGATTGCTCTAGCCAACTGAGCTACCCCGCCATGGTGAGTTTTGTATAATAATGGTGGAGCCTAGGAGGATCGAACTCCTGACCTCCTGCGTGCAAAGCAGGCGCTCTCCCAGCTGAGCTAAGGCCCCATCAATGGTCGGGAAGACAGGATTTGAACCTGCGACCCCCTGGTCCCAAACCAGGTGCACTACCAAGCTGTGCTACTTCCCGAAAAATCAAACTGGCGCGCTAGGCAGGAGTCGAACCCACAACCTCTTGATCCGTAGTCAAGCACTCTATCCAGTTGAGCTACTAGCGCAATACCATTATAATGCTTTTACATATTATCATATCCCATTTCAAAAAGCAATATGTAATTTAAAATGGTGCCCAGGGCCGGAGTCGAACCGGCACGGATTTTAAGGTCCGCAGGATTTTAAGTCCTGTGCGTCTACCAATTTCGCCACCTGGGCAATCAATGGAGGTTCCAAACGGACTCGAACCGATGATCGCAGAGTTGCAGTCTGCTGCCTTACCAACTTGGCTATGGAACCATGTGTTATTTGTTTGCCTATTCATTATATACTAGGCATTTTTAAATTGCAACCCTTATTGCAACCCTTTTAGAAAAAAGTTACACGATACCTTTTTTACATATTATATATATGAAAATAAGTCCCAATTTATAACTAATATATGAATCATAGAGGTGTAACTTATATACCTCTATGATTCATTAAGTGTAGGAAGATTATACTTTTTCTTAGCTAACAAATCTAGTTTTTGTTCAAGCAATTTTTTAGTCAAATCAACATAATATACATGTGGATACTCTAGGCGGAAAATCTCATCCCACATTAAATCAATTTGTTGATTTGAATATTCTCTAATTTGCTCTATAGTTGGTAACTGATACACTAACTTACCATTTTTAAATATTGTTTGTTGTAATAAACAAACTTCACATGTATTTGCCTCTATTATTTTATTCTTCCATGCATTTGTTTGATCAAATATTTGTATATTTGAACTAGAATGAATGACTTCATCATAGGATGCTAACAAATCTGCAATAGCTTTATTGCTTTTTTTATCAATTAAACGATATAATTTTTTATATCCAGGATTAGTAATCTTTTCTAAATTTTCTGAAATTTTTATTTTTGGAATTACATTATCTCCATCTAATAAAGCAACCAATTTATACACTCCACCAAATACTGGTGAGCTTTTTGAAACAATCAAATTTTCTCCTACCCCAAACATATCTACGTTAGCTCCTTGATTAATCAATGAACGAATAATATATTCGTCCAAGGAATTAGATGCAATGATCTTACAATCATTTAATCCAGCTTCATCAAGCATTTTACGTGCTTTTTTAGATAAATAAGCAATATCTCCACTATCTATTCGAATTGCTTTTAATCTTTTTGACATTGGTATTAAAACATCTTTAGCCACTTTTATTGCATTTGGAATTCCTGATTTTAAAACATCATAAGTATCAACTAATAATATACACTGATCTGGATAAGTTTTAGCATAAGTAGAAAATGCTTCATATTCATCATGAAATAGCTGTACAAAAGAATGTGCCATTGTCCCAGTTAATGGAATATGAAATGCTGCTCCTGCATAGATTGTTGCTGATGCGTCTATCCCACCAATATATGCTGCTCTAGCACCATATATTGCTCCATCATATCCTTGTGCTCGTCTAGCTCCTAATTCAACTACTGGTCTTCCTTTTGCCTCATTTACAATACGTCTGGCCTTAGTTGCAATAAGCGTTTGATGATTAATAGTTACTAGAATCATTGTTTCAATTAATTGTGCTTCAATTACCTTAGCTTCTATAGTCATTAATGGTTCATTAGGAAATACAGGAGTTCCTTCTTTAACCGAATAGATATTTCCAGTAAATTTAAAATCGCTTAAATAAGACAAAAATGATTCATCAAACAAATTTAAACTTCTTAAATAATCAATATCCCCAATACTAAAATGTAAGTTTTGAATACACTCAATTACTTGTTCTAACCCAGCAAAAATAGCATAGCCACCATGATCTGGATTTTTGCGATAGTACATATCAAAATACACTACTTGATTTTCTAATCCTTTTTGAAAATAGTTATACGCCATCGTTAATTCGTATAAATCCATTACTAATGTTAGATTTCTTTTTTTCATATATTCTCCTTACATTTTCACTATCTTAATTCCATTTTGTTTCATTAATTGATAGGCAATTTTATTATATTCATATGCATCATGATGTAATGGGTCATGGTAAGTATCCACTGCATCGATAATGACAATCACATCTTTGTCTAAATCATGTTGATTCAAATACCCTTTTAATGACAAAACAAATTGCAATACACAAATGTCTGTACAACACCCAGTGATTATAAAGTGATCATACGTCACCCATTTTTCTAAGTGATCTAAAAAATCAGGTGCTAAAAATCCATTATTAGAATTTTTATAGATATAATGCGTACAGTCTTTTAATTCATCTACCATTTCACATTCTGTTGTTCCTTGAATACAATGAGGAACAAAATTTTGAAATTCTTGACATCCCATCTTATGATAATCTATAAAACACAAATGGTGTGCTAAATGTAATTGTTTTTTAATTTCTACAATAGAAGGTATAATATCCCCAATTTTATGATCTGCTAAATTACCTTCATTAATAAAACCTTTAACCATATCAATCGTTACTAATAATGTATTAGATTGATTAAGTAACGTTAAATCAATTACCTCTAACTTGTCCACTATATTATTTTCAATACGTGCCATAAAATCCCCCTCTTTCTATCTTTATTGTACTAAAATACAAAAAAAAGTAAACTCTATTATTCGACAAGCTTCACACTAGTAATACTTATTACTATCAATATAATATGACATACTAAAAAAATTACTATAAAATAAAAAAACCTTTGAATAATGAAATAAATCTCCATCATTTGGATATCCAAATCATGAAGATCACAAATATTTCACTCAAGGTTTTAGATAATATAACCAATACTTTAATCACTACTTTTCTTAGCTTTTTGTTCTAATTCATGTAAACCATCATACATCGCATCTGATGTAATTGTCGCACCCGAAATTACATCTAAATCAATCGTATTTTGTTCTTTTACATTTTTAGCTATTTGCTCTGCTGCTACCCCACCAATAGAAGGAGTTTCATGATTTGGCCCCACTGTTACATCTACAATTTTATCGTCTTGATAAGTCATACTTATCTCAAACTCTCCACCATAACCACTAACTGTAGTACTATAAATTCCATCGTTATATTGGTTTAATGTATCAACAATTTCTTCTTTTTTCTCCTGCATTGGTTTACATCCAGTTAACCATAATACCATAGATAAAGTTAATAATTTTTTAATCAATATCCTCACTCCTTGTTATTAGTGTGAGTTAGAATATCTAATTTATACAAAAATATATAAGAATACTAAAAATATAAATCAAATTCTTGTGGAACTTCCCTCATTGTTTGTGTTGGTGTTTTTGAATGTAATACAGGAATTAATAATTGTTGGTTTGGATAAATAGTCGCATTTTCATCTAATCCATTTAAAGACTTAATCATATCAATTGTTGAATTATATTGTCTAGAAATTTGCCAAACACTATCTCCTTTACTTACAACATATAAATAAATCTCTCCTACTTGATTCACCTGATTTCTTTGATACATATTAAACATTTCATCATTATACATTTCATTCGCCTCCTATTGTAACATATGTATATATATCAAATGTGTATAGGCTAAAATGTATAAAACTAAATGAATGAATGAAAATAATCATTATCTTTTATAAGTTTCACCATCTATGTTATGATAATAACAATTGGAGGAACAAATATGGATATTCAAAATATGACAATACAACTCGATCAATTATGGAAACAAAATAAAAACAAAGAGATAGAACCATTCTTACTTACTCATTTAGATCAAGCATTAAACACACAAGATTATCCTGCTATGTTATTTCTTTACAATGAATTAATAGGATACTATAGAAGTGTTTCTAAACATCAACAGGCCATGCATTATGGAACTCTAGCGATAAAACTTATTGTAACTATGGGACTTGAAAATACATTATCCCATGCAACTACGCTTTTAAACTTTGCTACTGCAAAAAAAGCAATGCATCGCCCTAAAGAAGCCATTAAAGACTATTTACAAGTAGAAAAAATCTATCATCATTGTCATGCCAATAATGAATTATTAGCCAGTCTATATAATAATGCAAGTCTAGCCTACAGTGATATTAAAAATTATAAGCTTGCTAAAGAATATTTATTTAAAGCATTAAAACTTATAGAGGATGATATTAAAATAGCTTCTACTTATACTAATATTGCAAATGTATTTTTACTTGAAAAAGCATATGATCAAGCAATCCTTTATATTGATAAAGCAATTGACATATTTCATCGTCTTGACTATCATGATTCCCATTACAGCAATGCTTTACTTACTAAAGCAAACCTTTGTTTTTGTTTACAACAATACGAACAATCACTTGACACTTATACCTTAGCATTACAAAGTATTTTAATGCATTATGGTCAAAATGAAGCATTTGTTACAACCTGTCAACAAATTTCAGTAGTTTTAAATGAATTAGGGCATCACCAAGAAGCTAAATTATTTGATACTAAAGCAAAACAAGCAATGCAACACTTGCAAATGCAATCGATGTCAGGAATAGAAATATCCAAACAATATTACTTATATTATGGTAAAAAAATGATTGAAGAAAAATTTCCTGAATACCAAAACAAAATTGCTGTTGGGTTAGTAGGACATGGATCAGAATGTTTTGGTTTTGATGATGAGTTATCTAAAGATCATGACTATGGACCAAGTTTTTGTATGTGGCTATTAGATGAAGATTATCAAAAAATAGGAGCATCATTACAACATGAATATGAACATTTACCAGATGATTTTTTTGGAATACCTAAACGACAAGTTACAATGCATGGAAAACATCGAGTAGGAGTTCTTAAAATCAGTGATTTTTATGAACAATTCATTGGTAATAAAGATGCTAATTTAAGTCTAGAACAATGGCTTCATATCCCATCTTCCTATTTAGCTACCGCAACAAATGGAGAAGTATTTTTTGATCCTTTAGGAACATTCACTAACATCCGTAATACCCTTTTAAAAGGATATCCTAAGGATATTTATTACAAAAAAATTGCAGCAAGATTATCTTATATGGCGCAATCTGGACAATACAATTTCCCAAGGTGCATGCTTAGAAATAATAGTGTTGGAGCACACCAGGCATTATCTATTTTTATTGAAAATACTATTGAACTTATTTATCTATTTAATCATCGATACGCCCCTTATTACAAATGGTCATTTGTTGGTTTACAACATTTAAAAACCCTAAGTCACTTAGCTCCTTACCTTGAACAATTAACCACCATGCCATTAGATTTTACTTATTGGTATGATGCTTCAATGTACCAGATTAATGATCGCGATCCTCATATCCAAATCATTGAATATATATGTAAAGAAATTGTACAATATTTACATGATTGTCATCTTACTCAATCAAATGAATCTTATTTAGATTGTCATACTCATGATATTCTAGAAAAAATTAAAGACAAAAATATCAAAAATAAACATGTAATGGAGGGATAAACATGATTGAACAAATTATATCTTTAGAATGGGACATGTTTCAAAATGTCAAAAATAATGGAGGAAGAGCAAATTGCCAAGATGATTTTCAAACTTTTTACATCATGAGAAAAAGCCAATATCTTTGTTTTAAAGATAATGTATTAGAATCCTATCTTATAGACTTACAAAATGCACTTACACAGGGAAGAAATCTTATTTTTGAAAAATATGCTTATATGATGGAATATACCCATAAAGACGAGTTTAATCAAATTAGTCAGTATTTACCAAAAGCTAGTAAGCGTACGCAACAAATTATCGAAGAAATCATTCAAATTGAACTAACAATGCGTGAAGAATTAAATCATCAGTATCCAAAACTCATTCAATTATCTAGAATGACTTATACTTTAGAAGATAACTTTGACCATACTTCTTTTGAAACTTATTTAAGAGGAGAATTATTAACCTACTCTAATCATACATTATCACTTTATGCTTCTATGATAATTGAATATTGTAAAAACAATATTAATTTTATCAAAAACATCATGGAAAATACTGTAAAAGCATATGGCTACCAAGATTTAGAAGATGCTGAAAATAAACAATAAAAAAGGGAATAGATTACAATTTTGCTTGATGATATTAGTCAAAACAAATAGTAATATTCCCTTTTTTATTAATAAAATAAATTGTCATTAAAACTATTCAAATGCATCTTTGCCATGTTTACATAATGGACATACAAAATCATCAGGAAGTACATCTCCTTCATATACATATCCACAAACTTTACAAACAAATCCTCTTTTTTTAGTTGGCTTAGGTTTTATGTGATCTAAATAATATTGATATGTTAATGAAGCAGTATCACTTAAAACTTCTTCTTGAGTAGTTGTTCCAATAAACATCATATGTGATCCTAAATCAATCGACTGACTAACCTTTACACTAATCATTGCATTAGTTTGTTTAGTAAGATAAAATAACCCATTCTCACTTCTAGCAACACCATCATAATTGTTTAATTTATCAACATCCTTACCACTTTGAAATCCAAAATGTTGAATTGTATCAAATGTAGTATTGACATCTAAATAAGATAAATTAAAACATCCTGTGTTTTCAATCATCTTTGTTGTGTAATTATCCTTATTTACACAAACTGCAATTTGATTTGGATGACTTGTCACTTGTATTCCTGTATTAATAATACATCCATTATCCTTATCATTTTCTCTAGCACTTAAAACAAATAAACCATAACTAAATTTATGCATTGCACTCATACTTTTTTCCTCCTTGATTTAAATAAATTGCATAAGCTCCAATAATCAATAAAAATAAATATCCAGTTTGGATAAAATACACCGTATAATCTAATATACCATGTATTAAAATAACACAGATTGTACCAATAATTAAAGATAACAATGAAATATCCACCTTACTTCGATACACGCATACAAGTTGTTTTATATTACTTATTACATAAGGGGATATCACTGTAATTCCTACCACCCCATAACTTACTAACGGATCAAGATAAATACTATGTGAATGTTGTGTATATACTCCACCATATTGTAAATAAACATGCATATAAGTTAAAGGTCCCTCTCCAAATAAAAAATGATCTTTAAATGATTGTAGTGATACTAGCCAGATTTTCTTTCTAACATCTAAATATCCAGCAATACTATCAGTTCTAGGAAAAATTTCTGGATAAATACAAAATACAATTAATACTATAATCCCAATTACAAGTACTAATTTAAACATTTTAAATTGGTTATCACACATCAGCATGATTAATAAACCAATTCCTATTGCTGGCCATGCAGTACGACAACCTGTTAAATAGAGTAAAACAAAATTAATGGCTAATATCCCTATATACCAAATACATCGTTTAAAACTTTTACACTTCAATAGTTTGTATACACACATCATTACAAAAAATTCTATCATTGTAGCATAATAGTTTGCATTAAAGAATATGGAATTTAATCGTTGATTAGGTCCATCTAAAACGATAACTTCAAAACCATTAATCCCCATTGAACTTAAAATACCCATATATTCAAACAAACCATATATTGCACAAAAGATACTAAGAAATAATATTAAATCAACAAGTTTTTCAAACAATTCTTTAGTAATGTGTTTCATATAATACACTATCATCGATAGCACACATAACACAACAATACTACATCCAAATCCAATATAATTTTGATAATATAATGACACTACCATACTAAGCAATGAAAACAACAAAATATACTTAGTATGTAAGCTTTGTTGATATGCCACCACCATTTCTCTAGTGTATAACAAATATATACATTGCACTATCCATATCCCTAGACATAGATAAAATGGTAAAAACATAGCCAATACACTAATAGAAATCATTAAATGAGATTTAGGCATGTTTTGTACATATTGTAATATTTGTTTAATAATAACACCCCCACTACTTGAAAATTTTACCACAATCTAGTATTTAGTCAATAATCCTACAAGACATCTTATGTAATAATAAGTATATGATTAAAAGCTAGTTTGTCATAGATGTATCAACAAATTTAATCATGGCCTAACTTTTTTAAGAATAACTCAATTCTACCAAGTGCCTCTTTAATTTTTTCAATACTATAGGCATAGGAAACTCGGATATATCCTTCACCTGCTTTTCCAAAAGCATTACCTGGAACACATGCTACTTTTTGATCATGTAATAATTGTTCACAAAATTCCTCAGAACTTAAATGCGTTGATTGGATACAAACAAATACATAAAATGCTCCTTGAGGCATAAATGTTTCTAGACCTAAATCATTAAATCCTTTTACAATAAAATTCCTTCTAAGTTGATAAGATTGGCGCATTACTTCCACATCATGATCACAATTTTTCAATGCTTCAATAGCACCATATTGAGAAATGGTTGGAGCTGACATGATGATATACTGATGAATTTTATTCATTGCTTCAATAAACACACGATTTGCTAAGACATAACCTAATCGCCATCCTGTCATAGAATATGCTTTAGAAAATCCACTAATTAATATCACTTGGTCTTTAATTTGATCAAAAGATGCAATAGAACAAAAATCTTGATCATAAGTAAGTTCAGCATATATTTCATCACTAATCACAATTAAATCATGTTTTTTAATGATTTCTACTAAAGGCTTATAATCATGATAAGTCATTGTAGCACCAGTAGGATTATTAGGATAGTTTAAAATAATAGCTTTGGTATGTAAACTAATATTTTCTTCTAATAATTCTTTTGTTAGTTTAAATTGATTTTCAAATGATAATTCTATGACTTTTGGTATTCCACCAGCTAATTCAATACTAGGGGTATATGCAACATAACTAGGACTTAACAATATTACTTCATCCCCAGGATTAACAATTGCACGCATTGCAATATCAATGGCTTCACTACCACCTACAGTCACAATTACATTTTGATTAGGATCATATTCTAATGAAAATCGTCTTTTTTGATAACGACATATTTCTTGTCTTAATTCTAATAACCCTTTATTAGCCGTATAAAATGTTTTTCCTTTTTGAAGAGAATGAATCGCTGCTTCTCGAACGTTCCATGGAGTATCAAAGTCTGGTTCACCAACACCTAAAGAGATTACCCCTTCTGTTTTAGAAGCTAAATCAAAAAATCTTCGAATTCCACTAGGTTGAATTTGTTGAACACGTTTACTTAAATATTTTTCATACATCAAGGCATCATCACCAATCTTTTCTCATCATTATCTGCTTCTAATATAATTCCATTATTTTTATATTGTTTTAAAACAAAATGGGTAGATGTTCCATTTACACCATCTATTACAGCTAATTTACTTGCCACAAAAGTTGCGATATCTAACATCGTTTTACCTGAAACCACTACAAGAAAAGCATTTGATCCACTCACTAAATACATTGAATCCACCTCATCATATTGATAAATATGACTTGCAATTCGATCATACCCAAATTCTCTTTCTGGCTTTGCATCAATTTGAATAAGTGCTAATACATTTTCTTTATATAACTGATGATAATTAATAACCGTATGATATCCACAAATTACTTTTTGTCGTTCTAATTCACTCATCGTATTTAATACATTATCTTTACTAGTTTGTAAAGCCGTTGCTAAATCTTGTACATCCATTCTTGCATTTTTTTCTAACAAGGATAACAATGACAATATATCCATTTCTATTCCCCCCTTATTATCTTTACTTATTATAAAATATCAGTAAAATTTTGTCACTGAATTTTAAAACAAACCTAATATTTTTATACTACTTTTTTTGACAAAATATAATTTTTTTAGATCTAACTAGTCAAATATATACAATAATAAAAAAACAACAAAGAAATAAAAATTTATAATCATATCTGTTATATTTTTTAGACTGTCTATGCTATAATGAAGAATATAGAAAGGGATGAATAAAATGAATATTAATGATATTATTGTAATAAAAAAAGACAATACAAAAGAATTGTTTAATATACAAAAAGTAATTACTGCAATAAATAAATCAGCATATCGTACGCTAGTAAAATTCTCTGACCAAGAGATTGAACAAATTTGTGACATTGTTAAAACACGTGTTAAAAATTTAGATACTAATGAAATCGATATTGCAAAAATGCATAACATTGTAGAAGAAGCTCTAGAATTAACAAATCCTAAAGTAGCAAAAAGCTATCGTGACTACCGAAACTATAAACAAGATTTTGTGCATATGTTAGACGAAGTATATCGAAAATCTCAATCTATTATGTATATAGGAGATAAAGAAAACAGCAATACAGACAGTGCATTAGTGTCTACAAAAAGAAGTCTTATTTTTAATCAACTAAATAAAGAACTTTACCAAAAATTCTTTCTAACAACAGAAGAACTTCAAGCATGTCATGATGGATATATCTATATACATGATATGTCAGCTAGAAGAGACACTATGAATTGTTGCTTATTTGATGTACAAAACGTATTAAAAAATGGTTTTGAAATGGGAAATCTTTGGTACAATGAACCAAAATCATTAAATGTAGCATTTGATGTTATTGGTGATATTATTTTATCTGCTGCTAGTCAACAATATGGTGGTTTTACCGTTCCTAGTGTAGATTTATTACTAGAACCTTATGCCAATATCACCTATCAAAATCTTTTAAATAAATATCAAAACTTAGGATTAAGTCCAAAAAAAGCTAAGGAAACTGCCCTAAAAGATGTAGAATATGAATTTAAACAAGGATTTCAAGGTTGGGAATATAAATTTAATACAGTAGCCTCTTCTAGAGGAGATTATCCATTTATTACAGTAAGTGCTGGTACAGGAACTGGAAAATTTGCGAAAATGGCATCTATTCAGCTATTAAATGTACGCCGTTTAGGTCAAGGAAAAGAAGGCAATAAAAAACCAGTGCTATTCCCAAAAATAGTATTTTTGTATGATAAAAATCTTCACGGTACAGGAAAAGAATTAGAAGATGTATTTGAAGCAGCTATTCTATGTTCTAGTAAAACAATGTATCCAGATTGGTTAAGTTTAACAGGAGAAGGATATGTATCTAAAATATACCAAAAATATGGACAAATTGTTTCTCCAATGGGGTGTCGTGCATTTTTATCTCCATGGTATGAAAAAGGTGGAATGTATCCTGCTAATGAAAATGATCAACCAGTATTTGTAGGAAGATTTAATATAGGCGCAATTAGTTTACATCTACCAATGATTTATGCAAAAGCAAAACAAGAATCACGTGATTTTTATGAAGTACTAGATTATTATTTAAATCTAATTCGTCAACTTCATTTAAGAACTTACGATTATTTAGGAGAAATGAAAGCATCTATCAATCCTTTAGCATATTGTGAAGGAGGTTTCTATAAAGGAAATCTAGGATTACACGATAAAATTAAACCAGTTCTTGAGTCTGCTACTGCTTCCTTTGGAATTACAGCACTTAATGAATTAGAACAACTTCATCATAAAAAATCATTAGTAGAAGATGGATCGTTTGCTTTAGAAGTTTTAGAATATATTAATCAAAAAGTAGAAGAATTTAAAAAAGAAGACAAACGTTTATATGCAATCTATGGAACACCGGCTGAAAGTTTATGTGGATTACAAATCCAACAATTTAGAAAAAAATATGGTGTTATTGAAAATGTATCTGATCGTGAATATGTAAGTAATTCATTCCACTGCCATGTATCTGAAGATATTACTCCAATAGAAAAACAAGATTTAGAATCACGTTTTTGGGATCTTTGTAATGGTGGAAAAATCCAATACGTAAAATATCCAATTGATTACAATATGGAAGCATTTAAAACATTGATTCATAGAGCTATGGACTTAGGTTTATATGAAGGTGTTAATCTAGCATTATCTTATTGTGATGATTGTGGACATGAAGAACTTAACATGGAAGTATGTCCAAAATGTGGAAGTACAAACCTAACAAAGATTGATCGAATGAATGGTTATTTATCATATTCTCGTGTTAAAGGAGATACACGCTTAAATGACGCTAAAATGGCTGAAATCAAAGAAAGGAAATCTATGTAAAATGAAATATCATAATATTACAAAAGATGATATGTTAAATGGTGATGGATTACGAGTTGTATTATGGGTTTCTGGGTGTAATCATGCCTGCCCGCATTGCCATAATCCACATACATGGGATCCAAATTCTGGAATTGACTTTGACCAAGAGGCTAAAAAGGAAATATTTGATTTATTAGATAAAGATTATATTACTGGAATTACATTTACTGGTGGAGATCCATTGTTTCCAGATAATAGAGAAACTATTGGCAATTTAATTAAAGAAATCCACCACCAATATTCAAATAAAACAATATGGTTATATACTGGATATCTATACGAAGAGATTGTATCATTAGATTTTATAAAGTATATTGATGTGATTGTAGATGGACCATTTATTATGGCTCAATGTGATCCACAATTACATTGGAAAGGTAGCTCCAATCAAAGAGTAATTGATGTAAAAGAAACAATGCAATTAGGAAAAATTGTATTGCATAATTGTTAGATATAAATAAAAATCCAAGGAATGTTGTATGAAACATCTCTTGGATTTTTTACTTAATGAATGACATAAAAATACACAAGTACCAGTATCCCTAAAATAATACGATACCAACCAAATACCTTAAAATCATGTTTTTTAATATAACTCATAAGAAATTTAATGGCAAGTATAGAAACGACAAATGCTACTACTAGCCCAACTAATAAATACGACAATTCTAACATACTAAAAGAAAAACCAACTTTAACTAATTTTAATAAGCTTGCTCCAAACATTACAGGTATTGCTAAAAAAAAGGTAAATTCTGCTGCAACAACCCTGCTTACTCCAATCATCATAGCTCCTAAAATAGTAGCACCTGATCTAGAAGTACCTGGAAAAATTGCTGCGATTACTTGAAATACTCCTATCATTAATGCTACACGATAATTTAATTTAGAAAGCGAATTTACTCTAGGACGTGTATTTTTATTCTTGTTTTCTATCCAAATAAACCCAATTCCAAATACAATTAATGCAATAGATACTACAGTTGCATTATAAAAATACTTATCAATCCAATCATCTAGTAATATTCCAATAATTGCGGCTGGTATACAGGCAACTAAAATTTTTCCCCACAAATTAAGTTTTTGTCGATTTACAACAATTTTTCCTTGCACTTTTTGAAGTGGAAAAATCGTATTCCAATACAGTAACACAACTGCTAAAATAGCACCTAGTTGAATAACTACAAAAAATACTTCCTTAAATGAGTCACTAGCAGACAACTGAATAAACTCATCTACTAATATCATATGCCCTGTACTACTAATAGGGAGCCATTCCGTTATTCCTTCTACTATTCCTAAAAAAATAACCTTTAAGAATTCTAATATATACATCTATTTTCTCCTCCTACTCACCGTTTAATTTCCTTATATTCTATATCATTATATTATATCAAGTATCTTTTAGACATTTTACTATGATTTTGATCGCATAAACATATAAGTAGAAATACTAAAAATAATCATATATCCAATCAAACTCATGATATCTGGTGTTTGTCCAAAAAGGAAAAAACCAAATATTGCTGAAAAGAGTACTTGAGAATAATCATAAATAGAAATCTCTTTTGCAGGTGCATATGAATAAGCGGTAGTTACAGCAAACTGACCTCCTGTTGCAAATAAACCTGCTAATAATAAATAGATGGTTTGTTGAATACTCATTGCTTCATAATGGAAAATTAACCATGGTAAAACTGTTAAACAAGAAAATGTAGAAAAGAAGAAAACAATCATTGCTTTACGTTCTTTTCTTATTCCTAAATACCTAACCATTGTATAAGCCATACCTGCTCCTAATGCACCTAATACACCAATTAATGATGGAACTAAATCTGGATTGTAAAAATTTGGTTTTACAATAAATAAACTTCCAATAAATGCTAGTATAATAGCACTGATTTGATATAACTTCATTCTTTCCTTTAATATTAGTAATGAAAAAATAATCGTAAAAAATGGAGATAATTTATTCAACATAGAAGCATCAGATAATACTAAATGATCAACTGCATAAAAATTACACAAAATTCCAATAGTACCAAATGTTGCACGTAATACTAATAACCAAAAATTACCCTTTTGAATTTTAAAACCTTCTTTAGAACGAAGTAAAACTATTAATGCAAATACAAATGCAACAATATTACGAAAAAAGCTTTTTTGAATTGGATTAATATCTCCAGATAATTTCACAAATGTATTCATTAAAGAAAAACATAAAGAGGCTAATATAATATATTGGATTGCCCTTTTTTTATTAGACATTTTTATTTTTCATTCCTTTCAAAATTGCACCCGCTCTTACACTATCTAATCGAAATAAATACCATAATACTTTAAGATATTTCCTTAAATAGATTTCCACCTTTATTTGATGATATCTATTTCCTACCATTTGACGATATTTATTCATAAAATGTAGTTGACTTCTAGTTAACCACTCTAACTGAAACGAAGATGAATCCCCACTTGAAGAAGATACTTTATGATAAATCACTGCTTTACTGACATACATAATTTTATATTTTTTTCCTACTTGCACACAATAGTCTAAATCTTCAAAATACATAAAGTAATCTTCTGGAAGTTTTCCTATATCTAAAATAACCTCTTTTTTAATCAACATACAACAACCATTAACAAAATCCATTTGTTTTTGTTCAATTAAATGATTATTTGGCATTTTATTTTGTCTATTATACCCTACAAATAAATTCCAGTTTATTGTTCCTCCTGCTGACCATATCTTATCTTTTTGATGATAATAAAGTATTTTAGGTGCAACTATTCCCACTCCATTATTCAAACTTACACTTACTAATTCATTTAAAAAATCTGGTTCTACAGTAGTATCATTATTTAATAATAATATCTGATCACAGTGATGTTTTAATGCATACTCAATTCCAATATTATTTCCATATGCAAAACCACCATTATAATCACTTTTTAATAAAGTAATATTAGAAATAGCAAGAAGTTTTGAATATGAATCATCTGTAGAACAGTTGTCTACTACAATAATTTCATAACAAGGATAATGAATATTTTGAAGACTGTAAATGCATTCTATTGTATCTTGATATGTATTATAATTTAATAAAATAATTCCTACTTTATCCATAATTTTGTCTCCTACATCATTTTAAAAAAGAGTAAGAATTCTCTCTATTTTTTTACTAGTGTTTGAATATAATCTAACACTTGTTCTTTTAATTCATCTCTTTCTAAAGCAAAATCAATATTTGCCTGAATAAATCCAAATTTGTCTCCTACATCATAGCGTTTCCCTTCAAAATCATAGGCATATACTGCTTGACGATCCATTAAATGTTTAATAGCATCTGTTAATTGAACCTCATTTCCTGCTCCTCTACCTTGCAAAGAAAGTAATTCAAATATTTCAGGAGTTAATACATACCTTCCTAAAACAGCAAGTTGACTAGGTGCCTTATCAATACTTGGTTTTTCCACCATATCTGATAATTTAACTAACCTTCCCTTTGGTTTATATGACTTTGACGGTGAAACAATTCCATACTTACTTACATCCTTTTTAGCAACTGTTTGTACTCCTACAATAGATGCCTGAACTTTTTCAAACTCATTAATTAATTGTTTTAATGCAGGTTCTCCATCATGATTTACTACTACATCATCCCCTAATAAAATAGCAAATGGTTCATCACCGATAAATGATTTAGCACATAATATCGCATCTCCTAATCCTTTAGGTTCTTTTTGACGTATATAAAAAATATTGGCTAAGTTAGAAATATCATTAATAATTTCTAACTGTTGATTTTTTCCTGACGCTTTTAATCTTTCCTCTAGTTCATAATTTTTATCGAAATGATTTTCCATAACATGTTTTGTACTATTTGTAATAATCAATACTTCTTCTATTCCACTTGCTACTGCTTCTTCAATAATGTATTGAATGGTAGGAATATCTACAATAGGTAACATTTCTTTAGGTAATGCTTTAGTTGCTGGTAAAAAACGTGTCCCTAACCCAGCTGCAGGAATTACTGCTTTTTTTACTTTTTGCTTACTAAATCGAATCATACTTTTCTCCTTACTTAAATACATCTAACAATATACTAGATGTATGACATACATCATATTGTTTGGCTGTATTAATTGCATTATTTTTAATTATTTCTTTTTCTTGTTTAGAAATTTGATCAATTGAATGGATACGATGTACTAAATTTGTAGTACTTTTAGAGGCAAAAAAGAAACCATTTTCACCATCTACTAAATAACTAGTAGGTCCATAATTGTTAGCAATAATACATATACATCCACATGCCATTGCTTCTAATCCTACAAGTCCTAAACTTTCACTTTTTCGATATGTTGGAAAAATAAAATACTCTAAACTATTATATATATGCACTAATGTTGCTTGATCAACAAGCGGGAATCTAATAATCTTATCTTCCATATGATAAAAATGTATTAACTGTTCTAACTCTTTGTTTTGATCCCCGCTTCCTACTAAAATAAGCTTTCTAGTATCATTATTTTTACTTAATTCATATCCCATTTCTACAAAAATTTCCCAACCTTTATGAGCATCCACACGACTAATATATCCAATATATTCTACGTTTTTGTCTAATCCTAAAATTCTTTTTGATTCTAATTGATTTTGAGGCTTAAATATACTACAGTCTACGCCACCTGATGGGTATAAGACTATCTTAGTTGGATCAACATGATAAAGATTAACTAACTGTTTTTTAAAATACATAGAAGGTGCAATAATAGTATTTGCTAAAGGTAAAATCATTGCACTTCTTTTTTCATTCCGATACATCCATTCTTCTTCCATTACCACATCATTTCCATGTACGTTTAGCACAATATTCATATTTGGCTTTAAAATAGATAAACACTTAATTGGAATAACAATATGGGAAACATAATGACCATATAAATAATCATAATGATGCAACCATCCTTTAAATATCGACATAATAAAAAATTGAAGATAATCTATAACTTTCCATAACTTAGAATCATGTTTTTTTAAGCTAACAACATCAACAATATATCCATTATTACGTAATAACTTTACAGTATTTTCAATAAAAACACCATAATGAGGATATTTTTTAGATGGATACATATTGGTAACTACTAGTATTTTTTTCATATATTATCCTTTCAAAAACAATTGTTCATATTGTGCTACAATAAGTGGCCAATTATATACGTCATGAATACGCTGTTTTGCTTTTTTCCCAAGACATTCAATTTGACTTGCATCATAATGTTTTTCTATATCATCAATTAAATGAGCTAAATTTCCAGGATCTTTTGTAAAATACTTTGTGCAATCTAATCCAACAGAATAATTAAATTCGACATTCAATAAAATGTTTAAATCTGTAGTTGCAAGAGACTCCAACAATGACGGATTTGTTCCTCCCACTTCATGTCCATGAATATATCCAAACGCATTTTTTCGAATTAAATACAATAACTCTTGATCATAGACTGTTCCTACAAAGACAATACGTCCATCATTCAAAAAATTTGTTTTTCGTTGTAGTTGATGATAAAACTTATTTTTTTCTACATTTGTAATAATTACTAATTTTTTGGTAGTATGACTATTCATAAATTCTTTAATAATAGTTTCATAATTATTTTCAGGTACAAATCGACCTACAATCAAATAATAATTATGATGAATAATATGAAATTGTTGATACCACTGATACAAATCATCTAATTTGTTAATTCCAAAATCTTCTTTATATTGGTATGCACCATAGGCAATAAATGTTGTTTGAGGATGATATTTAAAATAAGTATCTATGATATATTTTTCTATTCCAATAGAATCACTAATCACTAAATTACAATGTTTTACAATAGATTTTTCAGAATACTTTAAATATTTTCGTACTGGAAGTGACCATTTTGTTCGTTTCCATTCATGTCCATCTGGATTAATATATAATTTGATTCCTAAATGTTTTAATTTTTTCCAAAATGGTAATAAAAATGGTCCAGCTGTACAACCAAGCATATAGATAATAGCATCATTAATTTGGTTTTTTTTCACATATTCAATAACATATTGTAATGCCATAACATCATAATAAATAACTCTTGCAGGCCCAATAGATGGAACAGGAACTTGAAAACACCTAGCCTGGCAATATTCATATTCTCCTTTAGTCTTCCCTAAACAAGCTACATGATATTGAATTTCACTTGATACTTTATTTTTTACTAGTTGTTCACAAAATGTTTCAAATCCACCATATTTTGCAGGTATGCCTTTACATCCTATAATAAAAACATGTTTCATGCCTCCACCTCTAATTCTTTTAATTTATTTACTACTTGATTGCTGCAATGATATCACCTATAGCAGTTCTAATAGTACCCATTCTAAAATATTTCCCCATAAGTAAATTTTTTAATAACCTAAAATACTGATGTTTAGATATTAAATCAATTCGATTTACAATGTAATCATATTTTTTAGAAAAATATATTTTATCTTCTATAGAAAATCCACTTAGATGAATACAAAACATCAAGATTGGTAATTCTCTTTTTAATATTTCCACTCGATCTTCTACACGATGATGATAATACTGTTCTCCTTGATAAATGGTGTTTTCTAATCCAATAGTATTATTATCATGAATACGATATTCAATCAAAGGTTTATTCAAGAAATAACAACCATCATGACTTGAAGCAATAATGTTCATTTCCCAATCATGAGGATTATTAGCATCAATGCATGTTATCCATTCATCACTCACACTTTTTGAAATTGCCATCGTACATCCTTGACAAAAATTTCGTTGACATAAAAGTTTCATATCCATTTTTACTAAATCATTTTCCTTAATCATAAATGGAATTAAATGATAATTAGAATATCCTTTTTTGGTTGGATATTCTATTCTATTTGAGTGCTTATCTATCACATAAAAACTAGTACCTAGTGATAAAATATGTGGATTTTCCTCCATAATAGAAACCATTTCTTCTACTTTTGTTGGTAACCATTTATCATCTTGATCTGATAAAAAAATAATGTCACCACTAGCTTTTTCTAACGCTTTTTTAAAATTAAGTTGATAACCTATATTTTTTTTGTTTTTTTCTAATACCCAATGATGTAAGTCATGAGTCTTGATATAATTTTGAATCATTGAATAGGTTTTATCTGTTGACTTATCATCTATAATAATTACTTCATCCAATGCACGTGTTTGTCCTAAAACAGAATCTAATTGTTCTATAATATATTTTTCTCCATTATATACTGCCATTATAAATGATATTTTCACAATCATCACCTCTATGTCTAATAGTATATAAGATTCAAGAAATATAAACAAGTAGAATATAATCGATCCATAAATAAAAAGTGTACAAAACTGTACACTTTTATGTTCCTAAATTGTTTTAATCATTATATCATAAATAAATTTAGTTACTTATTTATACTGTATCAAAGAAAAAATATCATAGTCCTTTAATAACTCTCGTGCATTAAACTGTTCTAATTCAATAAGACAACATATTCCTACTACTTCTCCACCTAGTTTTTCAATCATTTTGATTGTCGCTTCAATGGTACCTCCTGTTGCTAATAAATCATCAATTACAACTACTTTTTGTCCCTTAGAAATAGCATCAACATGCATGTATAACTCATTTTTACCATATTCTAAATCGTATGATTCACAAATTGTTTCTCTAGGTAATTTACCAGGTTTTCTAACAGGAACAAATCCAATATTTAATCCATATGCAACTGGACATCCAAATAAAAAGCCTCTAGATTCAGGTGCAACAACCATATTTGCACCTTTGCTTTTTACATATTTAATCATTTGTTGAATTACTTCTTGATACGCTGTTCCATCTTGCATAATGGGAGTAATATCCTTAAATAAAATTCCAGCATGTGGAAAATCTGGCACATCTTTTATGAATTTTTCGAGTTCCATTCTCCTACCTCCTACACATACGTTTCTATTATATCAAACTTCATTGACTATTCAATACATTTTAAATTCATCTGAATAGACTTTATTCCTTGAAATTCATTAATAGATAGTGTACCAAAAATATCATAAATGTTTCCTTCTTTAAATTCATATGGACAATTAAAATATAATGCATTCCATTCAGTATTATCTTTAACACATTGTAAACGCATATGTTTTGTATCACTTAAAGGAATAACTTTTTGAATTGTTACATGTTCTATACAAAATATTGGTTCTTCATTTCCTTGTCCAAATGGTTCTAACACTTTTAATGATACAATATTTTCTATTGTTAAATCACTTGCTTCAATTACTAAGCAAGGATTACATTGTTCCACGTATTCTTGATTTAAAATAGCCTGTTTTATCTTGTTTTCAAAAGAAGGAATTCTATCATATTTTAATGTAAATCCTGCTGCAAGTTCATGGCCACCAAAAAACAATAAATCATCACTTGCTTCTTCTAAAAAACGATTTAAATGAAACCCTGGAATAGCTCTTGCACTTCCTTTATATACATTATTTTTTTCATCATAATTCATTACAAATGATACTTGATTTCTTTCTTTTGTAAATCGACTTGCTAATAAACCTATAATACCTTCATGAATTGGCTTTTCATATAAAAAAACAAATGGTGCTTCTACAGGTATATCCTTTTGAAGTGTAGCATACAATTCATTAGTGAGATTTTGTCTTTTTTTGTTTATCTCCACTGCTTTATTTGCAAAATCATGCAAAAACGTTTGATTATTTTTTGTATATTGATCTCCTGTAACAAAATATTTTACACAAATATTAGGATTAATAAGCTCTGGTAACCTACCAAATGAATTTATTTTAGGTACAATTGTAAATCCAATTGTTGAAGTTGTATAAGCTTTATTACTTCCTAATAACAAACTAAGTGCAGGGAATTGTTTTTTGTTCATGATAGAAAGTGCTTTTTTAACTATTGCTCTATTTTCACTCACTAAAGGCATCATATCACTAATTGTTGTAATAGCTGCTAAGCAAAATAAATATGGATCATGCCTATTTAATAACTTGGTAGTTAATTTGTAGGCTACCATTCCACCAGATATTTCCTTAAATGGATAACTAGGTGATAATTTTGGATGTAAAAAAGCATAGGCATTGGGTAAATCATTTGATAATGCGTGGTGGTCAGTCACAATCACATCTATCCCTAATTCTGTAGCCTTGTCAATAGCATCAAATGCTTTAATCCCATTATCTACTGTAATGATGAGTGAATATCCTTTACTAGCAATTTGATTAACTCGATCCACATTTAATCCATAACCATCTTCAAAACGATGAGGAATATGATATCCCACTTCTTTACCAATCATGTTAAATGCTTTTACTAAAATACTAGTAGCTAAAATACCATCACAATCATAGTCGCCATATACACATATTTTTTCATGATTTTCAATAGCTTCCATAATTCTAGTATATACTTCATCACTTTCTTCTAATAAATCAAAATTATAAAACATCATTTGTTCTAAATGTTGTAATTGATTTTCATCCATTTTTAAATAATCCATCACTTTACTAAATAATGGATTATGGTGTGAAACATATTGTATGTAATCTTTACTATAAAACTTTTCCCATTTCATATTTTCCTCCAAAAAAAAAGCGAGTATAGCTTATTTATTAATTAAGTCATTAAAATCACTAATATGCATTGATGAAGCATTTTGTACTGCTCTAATGCTTAAAAATTCAAAGATTTGTCCTGATTCTATACTTGCTACATCCTCTACAAAATCACATGTATCAGGAATTTTAGTATTTCTCCACTTTATATTAAATAAATAATCTTTTAATTGACTTTTAGAGATAGTTTTAATACCTTCTTTTCTAAACTCACGTAATTTTAGGCTAATTACAATATTTAAATCTCTTTGTTGTTGTTTAGAAATTTCCATCTTATTTTCCTCATTTCTTTCATCATTATTAGACTTTATTTTATTATAATAGATATTTTAATATAAAGGAAGTGTTTTATGAAAAAGAAAACAATGAATGCTTTTTTTATTCTTACATTCACTACAGGAATTTCAAAATTATTTAATGTTTTTAATCGTGTTATTTTATCTAGGTATCTAGGAGAACAAGGAATAGGACTATATATGATGATTATTCCTACTCTAGGTATTTGTGCTACATTAGCACAAATTAGTATCCCTAGTGCTATTTTTAAATTAGTAGCAGACCCTCGTTATTCAAATAAAAAAGTGATGACTACTGGATTTATCATCACTTCTATTACTACATCATGCATTATGTTACTCATCTCTACCATTTCGCCTACTATTTCTAATGTATTACTTCAAAATAAAGACACACTATTACCACTTCGTTCACTAGTCCTATTTATTCCTCTTACCACTATTAGTTCTATTTTAAAAAACTATTTAATGGGAAAAGAAGAACATCAAACTATCGCAAAAACACAACTTACAGAAGATATTACAAGATTTGTTCTTACCTTTGTATTTTTACAAATCTTTACTAATCATTCTATTTCTATACTTGTTACGCTATGTGTTCTTGCAATGTCTTTAAGTGAGTTAATTTCCATTATATACTTACTGTTTCATATATCTTCATTTCACATTTATTCCTTTAAAACAATTCATCCACCATTATTATACAATGAATTTTTTAGGATAAGCTTACCACTTACTGGTAGTCGACTCCTTCATGGTACCATTCACTTTTTAGAACCAGTGATTATTACCTCATTACTATTAAAATTAGGAGAAGATACTGCTACTATCCAACAACAATATGGAATTATGAGTGGATATATTATGAGCATGATTACAATGCCTACTTTTTTAACTACTGTAGTATATCGAATATTACTTCCTATTTTCTTACAAAATTTAAACCATAAACAAAAATTATTAACTCACTTATATTTAGGATTATTAATGTGTTTTTTAATTTCCTTACCTTTTACATTCATCTTTTATTTTTTCCCAGATCAATGTTTATCCTTGCTTTATCAAACCACATCAGGTGCTAGTTATCTTAAATATCTTAGTATTCCATTTATTCTATACTATTTACAAACACCACTAACTGCTTTATTACAAGCACTAGGTAAAAATAAAGAAATGTTCTACATTAGTGTTGTAGAATGTGTGGTAGAAATTATCCTTTTAATCATTCTTGTTCCTTATTTAAAAGTATCTGCT
Organism: Thomasclavelia sp.; assembly: GCA_020025035.1. Lineage (GTDB taxonomy): Bacteria > Bacillota_I > Bacilli_A > Erysipelotrichales > Coprobacillaceae > Beduini. Next base: position 36,576 of record JAHHSU010000003.1, read on the forward strand.
ATTGCTTATACTCTTCTTATTGGGATTTTAGTAACACTTCTACTAAGTGCTTTTGTGATTTTTAAATCCTTGTTTCATAACCACAAACAATCCTAAATCTTTTTTTATCACACAATAAAAAACATCTTTATAATCTTGAACATGTACTTTTGCAAGTGCACTAAATAGCCATTTTTGATCTAACTCTAATGAATCTAAAACGTTATTCATAATAATTCCATCACTAATTACAGGCTCTAAATGGGCAACTGTTACATCTTTTTTTAAAAAAACAGATAAGTCACCATTAGTCTCTAACACTGCAAATTGTACTTGATCAATGCTTTCTACTTGTAAAGTTCTTAAATGTTGACACAATGAATCAATATTATAACGTAATCGATACATTGCTTCTTGATTTACTTTCCCATTAAAAATAATATATGTTGGTTTCCCATCAATCACATCACGTATCTTCTTATTTTTTAATGCATAATAAGAACATACTTTATCTACTGCAACTAATGTAAAAGTAGAAACGACAGATTGTAATAAACCCATAATACCCTCATCAAAATATAATATTAACAATTCTGATATAATTAAAAATACAACAAAATCAAAAATAGATAGTTGGCTAAACTCCTTTTTTCCTAAAAAACGAAGCAAAATAATTAAATACACATAAATTAAAATACATTTTAATATAATGACTATATAACTCATCTTATCACCCTTAAGGAGGTATTTATGAAAAAACGACTTATTCCATATTTGTATGGATTTGGATTTATTTTTGGCAGTTATTTTGTTTTGTCACTATTAATGGTGGCACAATCTTATTTCTTTCCATTAAACAATACATTACGTAATAGTATTTTAACTATAGGTTCCTACAGTATTATTGTGATCAGTGCATTCATATTTATACATTTTATTCGTACTAAAAAAATTATTCACGTATGTATATTTGCCAGTATCTATACATTACTTAGTATTTTGATTGCTGGAGGTACAATACATTTGATTCATTTAATATTAAAACCTATCATATTTATTCTAACTGGTATTTTAATTACAATATTTACAGCTGATGAATAATATTTAAAAGATAATTTAAATCTTCTATAGGAATTTGACCAGGAGCAGCTTCATTCTTTGTTTTTCCAAATACAAAACTTGTATTCATTAACTCACCTGCTATTCTTGTCACCATTCCTAATTTTCCCATTGCCATAAATGCAATGGGTTTTTTAGTATAAAGTACTATCTCCTTCCCTACTTGAAATAATATATCAATATCTTTCATACATGTAGGCATAATAGCAATTTTAATAATATCTACTGGGAGTTTATCAATTTTTTGAACCATGTATACTATTTTTTTATAAGAAAAAAATGAAGTATAATCATGTATGGATCCAATAATTTTTACACCATGATGTTGAATTAAAGGAATCAAGGGTTGCATGATATCAAAAGATGAATATTCAATATCAATCAAGGATACATAAGGAATAATAAGTTTATAAATATGTCTATATTGTTTAGGTGTTATCATTACAACGCCACCTTCATTATGTGTTCGAATTGTAACAAGTAATTGTTTATCCTTGATAATACGATTGATATTTTGTAATAATGAAATAAGCTTGCTATCATCATCTAAATACTCATAATAATCTAACCTTAATTCAATCATATCGTAATTCCCATTCATTTCCTGAATTGATTTTATAATGGAAGTATCATTTGTTTCTACGATAGAAGCTATTATTTTAGGGATATTATTTTTACATTTTTCGTTTTTCATTTTTCTTATTCTCCATTATTATCTATATTTCCTAGGAAATAAGCAAAAGCTCCACGAGGAGCTTTTAGAATTTTAAATTTCGTGGTGTACGTGGATATGGTAAAACATCGCGAATATTTGAAACTCCAGTAATATACATCACTAATCTTTCAAAACCTAATCCAAAACCTGCGTGTTGGACTCCACCATATCTTCTTAAATCAAGATACCATTGTAAGCTTTCTTGATCAATTTCTAATTCATTCATACGCTTTTGTAATAAATCATAGCGTTCTTCTCTTTGACTTCCACCTACTAATTCACCAATTCCTGGAACTAGTAAATCACATGCTGCAACAGTCTTGCCATCATCATTTAAACGCATATAAAATGCTTTAATATCCTTAGGATAATTAGTGATGAATACTGGTCCTTTAACCACTTCTTCACATAAATATATTTCATGCTCACTTGCTAAATCGATTCCCCATTCTACTGGAAATTCAAACTTTTGTTTAGACTCTTTTAATATTTCAATTGCTTTTGTATAATCTAATCGTTTAAATTCAGAATTTAACACATGATGTAATCGATCTAATAATTGTTGATCTACAAATTGGTTAAGGAATTCCATTTCTGCACTACCATTATCTAATACATATTCGATACAATATTTAACCATATCTTCTATTAAATCCATATCATCTTCTAAATCTGCAAAAGCAATTTCTGGTTCGATCATCCAAAATTCACTTGCATGACGACCAGTATTAGAATTTTCTGCTCTAAATGTTGGACCAAATGTATATACATCTCTAAATGCTAATGCAAAAGATTCTACATGTAATTGTCCTGATACAGTAAGTGATGCATGTTTACCAAAAAAGTCATCTTCATATTGAGAATCTTGACGAGTTGTTACTGTAAATGTTTCACCTGCTCCTTCTGCATCATTTCCAGTAATAATAGGAGCATGTATATATACAAATCCTTGATTTTGAAAAAACTCATGAATCGCCATTGCTAATAAAGAACGTATTCTAAATACTGCCATAAATGTATTTGTACGTGGTCTTAAATGTGGAATTTCTCTTAAATATTCTAATGTATGTCGTTTCTTTTGTAATGGATAATCCTCATCACAGTTTCCTTCTATTACAATTTGTGTTGCTTCTATTTCAAAAGGTTGTTTTTTAGTAGGAGTTAATTTAAATTTACCTAATACTTTTATTGCAGCACCAGTTTTTATTTTACATACTTCTTCAAAATTTTTAAGGTTTTCTTGTAAATATACAATTTGTGCATTTTTAAAGTATGTTCCATCATTCAAGGCAAGAAAACCAAGTTGCCCACTATCACGATTAGTTCTTACCCATCCTTCAATTTCAACATACTCTAGTCCTTCTTTTTCTTCATCACTACCACTAATCACTAATTCATATAATTCTCTTATTGTTTCAAATTCAAACATCTTACATTCCTCCTTTATTTATAAAAAAACGTTCCTATCAAGGAACGACAATGCGCGGTACCATCCTAATTCACAAAATTCTGTGCACTCAAGGGATAACGCACCTAGCGAGATAGTCTACTTTTATTTCTCCTATCTAGTTCATTGAGTGTTACATTTATTTGATTTTGTTTTGCTTTCACCATCCAAAACTCGCTTGTTAATTACTATTACTTCATAAATAAATGCTCTCAAATCATTACCTATACTTATATATTTATCATTTTCATTATATAAATTCAATCATTTTAATCAAATTCATCATTTAAATGCATTTTAATCACTAATTCTTGGATTGCAACTACAACGTCAACTGGTTGAACTTCTACTCCAGGTCTTACCGTAAAATGTGTATGTGTAAAATCTACAATCCCTTTAATTCCTAAATCCATTAGTCTATCCACTGTTTCTTGTACATTTTGAGATATTGCTAAAATCGCAATATGACAATCTTTAGGACAATATTTTTCTAAATCATCAATACTATATAATTTAACGCCAAATTGTTCTCCTACTTTATTAGGATCTTTATCAAATCCACAAACTATCTTTCCTACTGTATACTGCCAACGATTATATTTTAAAATTGCACTTCCTAAATTCCCTACTCCAATTAAAATAATTGGTTCTTCTAATCCTAATCCTAAAACCTCATTAAATATATCGATCAAACGTTCCACATCATAACCTTTTCCACGTCGACCAATATTTTGTTCGTTTGATAAATAAGTAAAATCTCTTCTAATTGTAGTATCTTGAATACCTGTTGCTTCATATAATTCACTAGATAAAAATACATCTTTACCTTCATGTTGCATTTTTCTTAGTGCCTTTAAATAAATAGGATATCTTGACATTGTTGCCTTTGATATTTTAGGCATTTTTTTATCCATATACTTACCTCCTTTACAATTCAATATTTGGCTTTACACTCAAATCTAACTGGTCTATTCTATTATTTTCATACATATAACTTCCAGCCATGGCAATCATTGCTGCATTATCTGTACAGTAACCTAGTGGTGGAAGGGTTAATCTAACACCTAATGATGTTGTCATACTTGTTAAATCTGCTCTTAATTTAGAATTAGCACTAACTCCACCAGCTACAACAAGCTGTTTTACACCATAATGTTCTAATGCTCTTTTTGTTTTTTCAACAACTATACCTAAAGCTGCTTCTTGAAATGAACACGCTAAAGAGGCGTTATCGACCATTTTGTTTTGTTGTTTATATTGATGTACTAAATTAATTACAGCTGATTTTAATCCACTAAACGAAAAATCAAAACTATGATCATCCTTTGGTTTTGGTAAAGTGTAAATTGGTTTTCCTAATTTAGAAAGTTTATCTATTTGAGGGCCACCAGGATAAGGAACATTTATTACTCTTCCTACTTTATCATATGCCTCTCCAATAGCATCATCAAGTGTAGATCCTATAATTTTAAAATCAAGATGATCTTTCATATAGACTAATTCTGTATGTCCGCCTGAAACCACTAATGCAATTAGAGGAAATTGCATTGGAGTAACTAATTCATTAGCATAAATATGACCAGCAATATGATGAACACCAATCAAAGGTTTATCGTATGCTAATGCTAGAGTTTTTGCACATTGCATTCCAATATGTAATGATCCAACTAATCCTGGCCCTCTTGTTACTGCTATTGCATCTACTTGCTCCATAGTAATATTTGCTTTTTGTAATGCTTCTTTTAATACATAACTTATATTTTGAACGTGCATTCGACTAGCAATCTCTGGAACTACACCACCATACAATTGATGTGTATCAATTTGAGAAGAGATTACATTTGCTAGTAACTCTTTTTTATCTTTTAAAATTGCTACTGCCGTTTCATCACAACTTGATTCTATTGCTAAAATAGTAGCCATCATTTCACCTCCAATAACATTAAATATGCATCTTCACCAGTATCTTGATAATAATTTTTTCTACAAGCAACTTCTTTAAAACCAAAATGTTTGTATAAAGAAATTGCGCGATAATTACTTTTTCTTACTTCTAAGGTCCAAACATTTATATTCCCTTGTTGCATTAAACTCATAACTTCTTTTATGATTTGTTTAGCATAGCCTTTTTTTTGCCAATTAGGATCTACACCAAGATTTACTATCTCTACACTATTTTCTTTAATCCAGCAACCAATATATGCAATCATATGATGATGCTTACGTATGCAAAAATAATGAGCAAAGGGATTAGATTGAATGTCAAAACGTAAATCCTCCTTAGACCATGGCTTTACAAATACTCTTTTTTCAAGCAATGATAACTCATCTATATCACAAACCATAATTTTTTCAATCATTGTCTTTTAGCCTCTACACCTTTAATGTACGTTGGAACTAAACAATCCACATCTTCAACAGGCTCTAGATTCATTGATAATGCAAATATATTTTCATAAATACAAATTGGTTGAGATTCAATACCTATAATAGATGTATCACCAACAATCATAAAATCACTATGTTCTTTACAAAAATTTCTAAATTCTTCTATTGTCATTAAACATTCATCAATCAAAGGCTTAGCATTTTCATACATACCAACATACAATTTTTGACTCCTAGCATCTAGAATACTAATTGCTTTAGAATTTCCAGCTAAAGCAGCAAGCGAAGATACTGTTTTAATACGTATAGGAAGTACTGTAGCTAATGTTTTAGCTATTGTCATAGCAATTCTAACTCCAGTATAAGAACCAGGTCCTTTTGTAATAACCATTTGATCAATGTTCTTTAGCTTTAAAGAATGTTTCTTCAACAATTCATCAATAAATGGAATAGCAAGTTCCGATTGTTGCTTTAATGCCTGTATTTGTTTAGCCTCTAGCAACTGATTATCATGATACAAAGCAACAACTAAATATTGATTAGATGTATCCATTACAAGTGTATTCATTCAAAACCTCCTTGCATAATTTTTCATAATATTCCCCAATAGGATAAAAATTAATTTTTCGACTAGTTGGATCAATATAATGTATCGTTATCTCTAGGCGACAAGTTGGAATAAGGTGTTCTATATAATTTGGCCATTCAATCACACAAACAGCATCTTGGTCTAAAAATTCCTCCAGCCCTAAATCATCATCATTTCCTTCTAAACGGTATGCATCAATATGATATAACATTTTTCGTCCTGAATCATACTCTTTTAAAATAGTAAAAGTAGGACTATTTACTTTTTCTTTTACCCCTAGTCCTCGTGCTAAACTTTTAGTAAATGTTGTCTTTCCAGCCCCTAAATCACCAGTTAAAATAATTAGTGCTTTTTGATGGATATATTTTCCTAACTTATAAGCTAATTGATTCGTTTGTTCTTCACTGTTTAAAATAACTTCATACATATCTTTCACCTACTTTTTGATTAAAAGAAAAAAAGTAGCATTCTACTTTTCATCTTGTTTTAATCCCTGATACACCTGATACCAATGTTCACTAAAACCTTGTTGAAAAGGACCTTTTTTATTTTTTACCATTTCGATTAGTTCATCTAATTGACGATTTAAAATAAAATCCAATTCATTAGAATAATTCATCTTCATACGATGATATCTGTATTCATCTTCATCTAATATTCTATATTTACCATTTGGAAAAACTTTTAAATCCAAATCATAATCTATATATTTTAATGCTTCTCCATCATATAAACTAGGAGATGCAATATTACAATAAAAATAAACCCCTGTACTTCGAATCATACAAATAACATTATACCATTTCTTTAAAGAAAAATAGCAAATTGCTGGTTCTCTTGTATACCAAACTCTTCCGTTGGATTCAGTTACTAATGTTTTTACGTTGATCACAATTACATGCTCATCATTCACATCTAAAACTAAACCCTTTGACCAACTTCGATGAAAATTACCATCATGTTTATAACTATGAATTAATATTTCTTGGCCAAGTTTTAGTTTTTTCATATAATGCCTTCTTTCTAATACAAAAACATTATACACATTTTTTACGTGAAAATCAAACCTAGATAAAAACAACTCGAAAAAGAGTTGTTAGCTACGGTATATGGATATCATTTGGTCTGAATAATAATATAATTTTTCATAATTACTTGTCTTTTTATATTCATTTAAAAGTAAATCAAGTACAAATTCTTGAATTGTATGAGCAGCTTTTTGAATTACTTTATCATAAATATTTTCTAACTTAGTCACAATCATTGTTTCAGGTTTATTTTCAATTTTATACTTTGCAACTTGAATCAACGATTTAATATACGTAGGCCCATTTATTTTCTTGGATTCATTAACAAAATACTTTGCCTTATCTATATCATTGGTTAAATAATAAATCCATGATGCATGGAAGTAATAAAATAAACTTTCTTTATTATATTGATATGATTCCTCTAAATAAGATCTTGCTGTTTCATAATCATGATTTACCATATGAAACCATATTAGTTTAAGATAAACAATATCCAATCCTTCTTTGTACCCAATTAATTGCATTGTTTCAATTCCATTTAATAATTCTTTAATTCCAGTTTCAAATTTACCACATTGACAATGTAAACCACCTAATTGTGTAGCTGCATGAATAGACATACGAAAATTTTTTGTTTTATGAAACAATTCAGTAGAATAATGATTATAACTAAATGCTTCAATCAAATCATGATGACATTCATTTGCTAAACCCATATGATAATAAACCATAGAACGATTAATATCATCAACACAAAGGCTCAAGGCATGTTTATAATATTTAAGTGCTTCTTCACAATTTTTTTGGCTAAACAAATAATAACCATAGTATTGATAATATAATAACTTTTGCCAATTAGACATATTTTCTAAACATTGTTCTAAAATCTGGTGAAATTTCAAAAATTCTAATGGATAGATATTTTTCAAAGCTAATGCAATATAATTTGCAAGCATTAAATCAATTGATTCAAACTTATCATTATATTTTTCATTAAATTCGATGAGTTGTTCATAAGCATTGTCTTTACAATATACTATTGCTAAATAGACATTTTCAAGCTCAGTATAAAGAAAATTTTTATTATTTTGAACCCTGAATTGCAAGCAGAAAGTGGAATTAAGAGACAAAAAAGTTTATTTTTTATAG
>JAHHSU010000030.1 GCA_020025035.1 Thomasclavelia sp.
ATGATTTACTAAAATAAGTACTTAAGTACTTATTTTAGTAATGAAGATAATTTTATACATATAATGTCTTGTTGTTGTTGATCAAGCGTTGTATAGAAGTCTTCAAATAGTACTCCTAAACCTGGAAGAACAGACTCATCAGATGAATTAAGACTTTGATTGATAATTGTTTTTAATTCATCTTTACTAATTTGATGAAGTCTTTGATGAATTGTTGTTCGTATGTTCATTTCATTTACCCCTTTCAATTATAGTATAGCCATATTAATAAAGGAGTTACCAATTAATGAAAAAAATTTTTAAAATAAAAGATACAGAGTTTGAATGTGAGATAAATTATAAAAATATTAAACACATGTATTTAAGAGTAGATGAGGGCAAACTTAAAATTAACACATTTAAAGGTTGTAATGATGAATTAATTAAAAATAGTATTTTACTTCATTATGATTCAATTGTTGAAAAATTAAAAAACTATTATCCATATTATGATTATCAAGATGGAGGATACGTATATATATTTGATAAAAAATATACGATAAAATATGATTCAACAATACATCAGGATTTGTTATGTATCGACCAAACCATAATTGTAGGTAAAGGTAATTTAAAAGAAGTGATAGAGAAATTTCTTGTAACTAAATTATACCAATACCTTTTATTAAAAATTCAATATTATCAAGGGATTAATCAAAAATTTTTAAATTGTAGTATAGAGATAAAAGATTTTAAAAGACGATTTGGTTGTTGTTATTCTGAACAAAAACGCTTAGTATTTAATAAAAAATTGATTCACATGAATCAAGAGTTTGTTGATTATGTGATAGTGCATGAGTTGTGTCATTTAATTGAACCAAATCATTCTAAAAAGTTTTACGATGAGGTGTATCAATTAATGCCTAATTATAAATTAGTAAGTAAGGTGGGAAGATTATGATTTGTTCTTTAAGTAATAACCGAATAAAACAGTTAGTAAAATTAAAACAAAAAAAATATAGATACTTAGAAAAAAAATATCTAGTAGAAGGGGAACACCTTGTAAATGAGGCATATAAGGCTGGTGTTCTTGAAGAAGTGTTAACCTGTAAGTATGATAAATATCATTTTCCTAATATGACAGAAGTAAGTGAAGAAATTATTCAAAAACTAACTTTTACTTCAACTCCACAATCTATTGTAGGTGTGTGTATGATGAACACATTTGATGAGCTTAAATTAGACGGACGACGATATGTATTATTAGATCAATTACAAGATCCAGGAAATATTGGTACAATTGTTAGAAGTGCGCTTGCCTTTAATTATGATCAGGTTATTTTAAGTAGTAATAGCGTAGATTTATATAATGATAAATTTATTAGAGCAACACAAGGCGCATGCTTTCATATTTCATGTATACAAAAAGAATTGAATGAAATTATTCCAATCTTAAAAAAACATAATGTAAAGATTGTTGGTACAAGTCTAGATCTAGCTAAATCTATAAATGATACAACAAGTGATCAAAAGATGGCTATTGTTTTAGGAAATGAAGGACAAGGTGTTAGTCAGCAAATATTATCATCTACAGATGAAAATATTTATATACCAATTCATCATGCCGAATCCTTAAATGTAGCTATTGCTGGCGCTATATGTATGTTTTATTATAAATAGATATTGTATTTAAAATATAATAATGATATGATTAATTCATAAAACGATGAAGAGGATTAGTATGCAATGGAAAAGTTATAGAGAGAAAAAGTATAGCTGGAAGCTTTTTTACTTGGAAATTGTTGAATTCACCTTGGAGTGTGGTTAATTCCCAACGTGATGCAGCGTTAATGCTTGAAAGTGCATAGATATATTCTATGAATTAGGATGGTACCGCGTTCATTCGTTCCTATATGGAACTTTTTTTATTATTTTAAGGAGGATATAACATGAATGAAGAATTACTCAAAATTAAAGAAGATGTATTATTAGAACTTGAAAAATGTGATGATTTGCAAACATTAAATAGTATTAGGGTTCATTATCTTGGAAAGAAAGGGCCTATTCAAGATGCTATGAAACAAATGAAAAATTTAGCTCCTGATGCAAGAGCAATTCTAGGACAAGTTTCAAATGAAGTAAAACAAGCAATTACACATGCAATTGAACAAAAAAAATCATGTCTAGAAAAGGAAGAAATGATTCGACGATTAAATGATGAAGCAATTGATATAACTTTACCTTCATATAAGGTAGGTAATGGAACTAAACATCCCTTAACCTTAATTATTGAAGATATAGAAGAAATGTTTTTAGGGATGGGATATCAAATAGCACAAGGACCAGAAGTAGAGTTAGATTATTTCAATTTTGAATTATTAAATTTACCAAAAGATCATCCAGCTAGGGATATGCAAGATACTTTTTATATTGATGAAAATACTGTTATGAGAACTCAAACATCACCAGTTCAAGCTCATAAAATGCTAGAATGTAAAGGGAAAGGTCCAATTAAAATTATATGTCCTGGTAAAACTTACCGTAAAGATGATGATGATGCTACCCATTCACATCAATTCATGCAATGTGAAGGATTAGTGGTTGATCATCATATTACGATGTCTGATTTAAAAGGTACATTAGAAATATTTGTAAATAAGATGTTTGGTAGCGGAAGAAAAATAAGATTTAGACCATCGTTTTTTCCTTTTACTGAGCCATCTGTAGAAGTAGATATTTCTTGTCATCAATGTGATGGAAAAGGATGTCCACTTTGTAAACATACTGGATGGATAGAAGTTTTAGGTGCAGGGATGGTGAATCCTAGAGTTTTAGAAATGTGTGGATTTGATTCAAAACAATATCAAGGATTTGCATTTGGAATCGGGATAGAACGTGTGGCAATGTTAAAATATGGTATTGATGATATACGTCACTTTTATAATAATGATCTACGATTTTTAAATCAATTTTTTAGAAAGGATATATAGCAATGAAGGTAAGTTTAAAATTATTAAATGATTATGTAAAAATAGAAGATATTGATCCTCAATATTTAGCCGATCAATTAAGTTTATCAGGATTTGAAGTAGAAGGAATTGAACCATTAGCTGTGGCAAGCAATGTGGTGATTGGAAAGGTAATTGAGTGTGATCCACATCCTGATTCAGATCATTTGCATGTTACTAGTGTTGAAATACGTGAAGGTGATTTCATACAAATTGTATGTGGTGCTCCTAATATAGCAAAAGGACAAAAAGTAATTGTAGCATTACCAGGATGTAAATTAGCAAATGGTATTAAAATAAAAGAATCAGTCGTTAGAGGAATAGAATCTAACGGAATGATATGTTCCCTTATTGAATTAGGAATTAATGAAAAATATTTATCTTCAGCACAAAAAGAAGGAATTGAGATTTTAGATAATAATGCCCCTATTGGACATGAGGTACTTAGTTATTTAGGATTAAATGATACAATACTTGATATTAGTTTAACTCCAAATCGTGCTGATTGTATGTCTTTGTATGTGTTAGCTATTGAAGTAGGTGCAATTTTGAATCGTAAAGCTAAATTGCCTAATTTAGAAGATTATAATGAATTAGAAAATAAATTAGCGATTTCTATTCAAACAGATAAATGTCATTTCTATAGTGCAAAGCTTATTGAAGATGTTGTAGTAAAACCATCACCTCAATGGTTAAAAACTACTTTAATGTCTCATGGAATAAAATCGGTAAATAATATCGTTGATATTGCTAATTTTGTAATGTTAGAAACAGGTCAACCAGTTCATATGTACGACTATAACAAATTAGAAGATACACATCTTATTATTAAAGATGGAATTGACGATAAGATCACATTATTAGATGGTGAAAATTACAAGATAGATACAGAAGATATTGTAGTATCAACTACTCAAAAAAATGTTTGTTTAGCTGGTATTTTAGGATCTAAGGATACATTGGTTGATAATACTACTAAAAATATTGTAATAGAATTAGCTTCATTGAATGCAGTTAGTATTCGTAGAACGTCTAGACGTCTAAATTTAACAACAGATGCATCAACACGTTTTATTAAAGGATCAAATGACGTTTTACTTCATCAATACGTAATGAATCGTTTAACTTCATTACTTATAGAATTTGCAGAAGCTAAAATCGTATACCGAAGTATTAGTGATGGAAAAATGCCTCAACAAAATGTTGTATCATTAAAAGAAAATAGAGTAAATGAGTTATTAGGAACAAACGTTACTGTTGAACAAATAAAAGATATTTTTAGTCGTTTAGATTTTGTATATGAGTATCATCAAGGAATATTTAATGTAACAGTTCCTAGTTATAGATACGATATTACAATGGAAGCTGATTTAGTAGAAGAAGTTGCCCGACTATATGGTTATGATAACATTCCATCTACTTTACCTATTATGGAAACTACGAACGGAATAAGAACTAATGAACAAATGCAACAATACAATCTTAAAAATAAGTTAACTAGTTTAGGATTACATGAAGTATTAACTTACACATTAGTATCTCCAAAATATGCATCTATGTTTAATTTTTTCCATGATTCAACAACTGTTTCATTAATGTCTCCTTTAGGGGAAGAACGTAGTGTTACTCGTCGTTCTATTATTCCAAGTTTACTTCAAGTAGTAAAATATAATCAGGCACATTCTAATCATGATGTTAGTATTTTTGAATTTTCAAAAACATATTCTATAAATACAGAAATTAATGTTTTAGGTATAGCATGTAGTGGGAATTATATTGTTAATAAATGGCAACAATATAGGACTCCATTTGATTTTTATGTACTAAAAGGATTTGTTGAACAAATTTTAAATCAAATTGGAATTGATTCATCTAGGTATCAATTAGTTAATGTAGAATCTGATAATGAATATTTACATCCAGGAAGAAGTGGATATATTATAATGAATAAAGAAATTATTGGCGTTGTAGGACAAGTTCATCCTATTATTCAAAATGAATTTGAAATAGACGAAACGTATATTGTGGAATTAAATATGTCGGTATTATTAAATACTAGAACACGAAAATTAAAATTTGAACCTATTCCACAATTTCCAAGTGTGATTCGTGATATTGCATTAGTAGTTGACGATACAATACATGCATATGATATTGAAAGAACGATTAAACGAGCAAGTAAAAAAATGGTAAAAGAAGTTTTAGTTTTTGATGTTTACCAAGGTGAACATGTGGAAAAAGGAAAGAAATCTATTGCTTTTAATTTAGTGTTTATGAATGAAAACAAAACATTGAGTGAAGAAGAAGTGAATGTGTGTTTAAATCAAATTTTAGAAACAGTTAAATTAGAGTATAATGCAATTTTAAGAGGTTAATGTAATAAAAAATATAATCCAGTATATTATTATATACTGGATTATATTTTTGACTTTATAAAAGTATAGATTACAGGAATCAGTAATAGGATTCCACAAATTAAATTTGCATATAATTTACATTGCATTTGTTGTGTTTTGGATAACTGTGTATCTTGATTTATATTTGTTTCTACATAGTCAATCATTTGTTTTGTTTTATGTTTTTTTGATGAATCATTTTTCATTTTTTGGTAGTTAGTAGGAACCAACAGTCCATCTAATTTAAGATAATTAAACCATGCAAGTGTAATGAACAAAAAAGCAAAAAATACAATAGGATAATTAATCATTGCCTGAAAATATTGTATTTTAAATACTTTCATCCAAGCAAAAGATATGATTAATGTGATCAATAAACGCACTACTAATTTTTGAATAATTGATGATTTCATAACTTCCTCCTATTTTTATCATATCATAAATTATATAAATTTAAAATATTTGTAAGTTAATAAATGGAGGATAGCAAAATAGAATAAATATAAATCATGTGTGATAGTTTCAATCAAAACGTAATGTGTTTGTTTGAATGATTTTGATTTTTAAGTTAACTTTAAAGAAATCTAGATTCAATTATTTTTTCAATCTTTAATACAGGCATTTGTTGATTTGTCCATAAATAAAAAGATTCAGCACCTTGATATAATAACATTTTCATTCCATTCATATATTTACATCCAGCTTTAGCTGCTAATGTTAAAAGTGGTGTAGTTTGAGGGTGATATATAATATCAACAACAAATAGATTTGGATGAAAAAAACTTGTATCTGGAATAAGAGTAGATTGAGATGTTCCTTCCATGCCAACATTTGTAGTATTGATTAATATATCACTAGATAACATATCTTGTTTTAATTGATCTAAATCTTGTAAATCTTTTAAATAGATGGTACAAGTAGTTTCTTTTTTTATTCTTTTAATTATTTCTTTTGCTTGTTGAAATGTTTTACTTTTTCGTTGATATACAATAATTTCTTTGATATTTTCAAAAGCTAATTGTGCTAATATTGCTTTTCCAGCTCCACCACATCCTATGATGATGATTTTTTTTTGATCTAATGAATATCCTTTTGATTTGATTGCATTGATGAGGCCTATTCCATCAGTTGTATAACCTGTTAAAATACCTTGATTATTAACAATTGTATTGACAGATTCAACAATTTTAGATACTGTTGATAGTCGATCTAAATATGGAATAACACTATTTTTATATGGCATTGATACGTTACAACCTCGCATGTTTAATGCTTTAATACTATTAATTGCTTTTTTTAAATCTTTTGTATCCACATTAAATGCTAGATATACATAATTTAGATTTAATAATTCAAAAGCACTATTATGGATTAGAGGTGACATAGAATGTTGGATTGGATTTGCAATAATACCAATTAATTTGGTTTCACCGTTAATCGTATTTTTCATTTTATCCTTTCCTTTCTATTGGTAGTGTATACCTAAATTAATTAAAGTACAAGAAAAAAACTGATTGTTTAAACAATCAGTATGGATAAAACGCTTTTTTTCCTAAATAACATGCTTGATCTGCTAACATGTGTTCAATTCTTAGCAATTCATTATATTTTGCAATGCGTTCACTTCTAGATAACGAACCAGTTTTAATTTGATAGGTGTTTAATCCTAAAGCTAGACTTGCAATAGTTGTATCTTCACTTTCACCAGAACGATGAGAGATAATAGTTGTATAATGATTTTGTTTAGCTAAATCTATTGTTTGGATAGTTTGAGATAAGGTACCAATTTGATTAGGTTTAATGAGAATTGAGTTAGCAATTTTTTGATCAATTCCATCTTGTAAACGTTCAGGATTTGTTACAAATAAATCATCTCCAACTAGTTGGATTTTATTTCCTAGTCGTTTCGTAAGTTCTTTCCAACCTTCTATGTCTTCTTGATCAAGGCCATCTTCAATTGAAATAATTGGGTATCTACTTATTAGTTGTTCGTAATAGTCAATTAATTCTAAACTAGTAAGAGATCTATTTTCACTTTTAAGTTGATATAAGCCATCATGATAGAATTCACTACTTGCTACATCTATTGCAATATAAAAATCTTCACCTGGTATATAATTAGCTTGCTTAATTGCTAAAATAATATAATCAATTGCTTCACAATTGTCTTTTAAATTTGGTGCAAAGCCTCCTTCATCTCCTTTAGATGTAATATGATTATTTTGATGAAGTATTTTTTGCAGATGATGGAATACCTCAATACTTTGACGTAATGCTTCCTTAAAACTTTCTGCCTTTGTTGGAACAATCATAAATTCCTGAAAGTCAATATTATTGTCTGCATGCATACCACCATTAATGATATTCATCATAGGTGTTGGAAGTACGTAGCTATGAATCCCGCCTATATACTTAAAATATGGCAAACCATAATAATTTGCAGCAGCTTTACTAATAGCTAATGAGGTTCCTAAAATTGCATTTGCACCAAGTTTTTTCTTATTTTTACTTCCATCTAAATCTATTAACATTTGGTCTAGTTCGTTTTGATGAGTAACGTCTTTACCAATGAGATTTTTTTGAATCGTTGTATTGACGTTATTGATAGCTTTTAATACACCTTTTCCTAAATATCTTTTAGGATTTTCGTTTCTTAGTTCGTGTGCTTCAAATTTACCAGTTGATGCACCAGAAGGAACAATTGCTTTTCCAATTGCACCTGAAACTGTTTCTACTTCTACTTCAATAGTTGGATTACCTCGTGAATCAATGACTTCTATAGCTTCAATTCTTGCGATTTTTGACATATTAACCTCCTTATATAAATAGTGTGTAGCTATATTCAAAGAATTATACACTTGTTTTTTGACATACGTTTTAGATTATTGTATGATGTCAATTATTGGAGGGGATATTATGCCTTTAGCAGAATTATTAAGACCTGAAAAATTAGAGGATGTTATTGGACAAGGTCACTTGATTGAAAAAGGAAAACCATTACAAAAAATCATGGAATCTGGTGAAATACCTAATATGATATTTTATGGTCCTCCTGGCGTAGGAAAAACAACAATTGCAAAAATGATCGCTAAGTATAGTGCAAAACAATATTATCAACTTAATGGAACAAGTGCCTCTCTTTTAGATATTAAATCGATTATTCAAGAATCAGATAGTATATATGCATCTAATGGGATTATATTGTATCTAGATGAAATACAATATTTTAATAAAAAACAACAACAATATTTATTAGAATATATAGAAAATGGAAAAATCACATTAATTGCATCTACTACTGAAAATCCTTATTTTTATATTTATAATGCCCTTTTAAGTAGGTGTGTGGTATTTGAATTTAAACCAGTAGAAATAAATGAATTAATCAAGGGAATTAATAAAGCATATCACTTTTTAGAACAACAACATCATATTAAATTTAATATAGAAGAAGGTGTTCAAGAGTATATAGCAACAAATGCTTCAGGAGATGTACGAAAAGTATTAAACACAGTAGAATTAACTTATATTGTATCTAGAAGTAATGAACCTATCATCAATATTCAATTAGAAGCAATTCAACAGTTTATTCATCAAAATGGAATGAATTTTGATACTAGTGGTGATCAACATTATGATTTACTTTCAGGACTTCAAAAATCAATTCGAGGAAGTGATCCAGATGCAGCACTATTTTATTTAGCAAAACTATTATGTGGAGGAGATTTATTATCTCCAATTAGACGTTTATTAGTAATTGCCTGTGAGGATATTGGAATGGCTTATCCTCAGGGTATTAGCATTGTGAAGGATTGTTGTGATAGTGCAATGCAATTAGGATTACCTGAAGCTAGAATTCCACTAGCTCAAGCAGTTATTGTTTTAGCAACTGCTCCTAAATCTAATTCTTTGTATGTGGCAATTTCAAAGGCAATGGAGGATGTAAAAAAAGGGAAGGGGACGCGATATCCACGTTGTATTCAAAATATTCATTATGATACAGCTAAAGATAAAGATTTTAAGGAGTATTTATATCCTCATGATTATCCTAACCATTATATTTATCAACAATATTTACCTGATGATTTAAAAGGAGTATCTTATTACCATCCAGGAAGTAATAAACATGAGACACAAATTAAACAATATTGGGATTACATAAAGAAAAAATAAGGAAACACAAGGTGTTTCCTTATTTAGATTATTTTTTGTTTTCAAATCCTGGTTTTCCAAGTAATTGAAACATATTTTTTTTATAAATTTCTACTCCAGGTTGATTAAATGGATTAACACCTAGTAAGTAAGCAGACATTGCACATGCTTTTTCAAAAAAATATACTAAATAACCAAATGAGTATGCATCCATTTTATCTAGAGTGATTACAATATTAGGAACATTTCCTTCGTTAGCGTGTGCTTCTAATGTACCTTTTGTAGCTTTTTTATTAACCTCATCTAATGATTTACCTGCTAAATAATTTAGTTGGTCTAGATTATCTTTATCACTAGGAATAAGGATATCAGATATTGGAGATGTAACTTGTAAGATTGTTTCAAAAAGAACTTTATTTCCTTCTTGAATAAATTGACCTAATGAGTGTAAATCAGTAGAGAAATTAGCAGAGGTAGGAAGAATTCCTTTTTCGTCCTTTCCTTCTGATTCTCCAAAAAGTTGTTTCCACCATTCTGCTAACATAGCATATTGTGGTTCA
The DNA here is from genome assembly GCA_020025035.1 of Thomasclavelia sp. Lineage (GTDB taxonomy): Bacteria > Bacillota_I > Bacilli_A > Erysipelotrichales > Coprobacillaceae > Beduini. Next base: position 10,096 of record JAHHSU010000030.1, read on the forward strand.
TAGGTAACAAACATTTCTGCTAAATAACCTTTTTTATATAATAATTGTCTAGCAAGTGCATATTGATAGCATGCATTTGTTTCTAAATTATCGTCTGCATATATTTTTCTTGCATCATTTGCCCCTTGAAGCATTTTTTCAATATCTATTCCTGCAACTGCGATTGGAAATAATCCTACAGCAGTTAATACAGAATATCTTCCACCAATATTATCTGGGATAGTATATGTTTCATATCCTTCTTGTAATGCAAGAGTTTTTAATGCTCCGTGTTTACTATCTGTTGTAGCAATAATACGTTTTTTTGCTTCTAGTTTTCCATAACGTTGGTTAGCGATTTCTTTAAAAATTCTAAATGCAATAGACGTTTCAGTAGTCGTACCAGATTTAGAAATACAGTTAATAGCAAATTCTTTATCTTCAATATATTTAATGACTTGATTTAGATAATTTGAAGAAAATGTATTTCCTATATAGATAATTTCTACCTTATTAGTTGGATACAATCCATTTATTGCCTCAATTGCTGCTCTTGCACCTAAGTATGATCCACCAATTCCACATACTAATAACACATCTACTTGTTTTGCGATTTCAACGCTTTTTTTAAGAATTTGTTTTACTTCATCTTTATTATAGTTTGTAGGCCAATCAACCCAACCTAAAAAATCACTTCCTAATCCTGTTTGATGATGAATCATGTGATGAATTTCTTTTATTTTATCTTTATATTCTAAAATATTTTCATTAATTTTTGCATTACTTAAATCTACGTTAATCATTATTATTTCCCCCTATTTTTCATTTCTTCTTCAATCCAAATGTTTAACATTTTCTTTAATGGAGAAAATCCTTTTGGCGTTTCTTTAACAGCATCTTTAGAGTATTTAAATGAATACCTACGGTCTTTACGCTTTAAACGTGTATTTAATGCTTTTAAACTTAGTTTAGATTGACAAGTAGCATAATCAATATCAATCACTTTTACTGTTAAACGATCTCCTTTTTGAATATAGTTTTCTACATTTTTGACAAATCCATCTGATATTTCTGAAATATGAATAAGGCCAGTAGTAGAATCTGGTAATAACGCAAATGCACCATAAGGTTGTACACCAGTAATTTTTACATCAACAATATCTCCAATTTTAATCATGTTAAACACACTCCTTATACATAAATTATAGCATATTTATATAAAATACACTAGCTTTGTGATACAATAAAAAAGAATTGAATACTTTATTAGAGGTGGATTATGGAAAATATTGAAAGTCAAATTATAGAAGTGTTAAATAAACTTCGACCTTATTTACAACGTGATGGTGGAGATGTAGAATTTGAAGCATTTAAGGATGGAATAGTATATGTTCATATGCTTGGAGCATGTGCAGGTTGTTCCATGATGGACGAAACATTAAAAGATGGAATTGAACAAATTTTACTTGAAGAAGTTCCAGGGGTTGTAGAAGTGATTGCTATTTAAATAATTAAGTTGTGTTGATTTGTTATTTTTTGCCATACTAAAATTAAAAGGAGTGTTAGTATGGTAAAAAAAGATTTGTTAATATCTTATTTAGTTCAAAATATTGAAATAAGTATGATGTCACTAAAATATCTTCAAAAGTGTTTAAAAAGAAAACATAATTATGTATTAAAGGATATTGAGACATCTTTTATGTATCACCAAAAGTTACTTAAAAAAATTAAAAAATCAGATTTAAATTACGTAAAAAAAAGGCATTGTTTTACTTATCATTATATTAAAAAGTCAATACGAAAAGAAGTTGAAAAAGATAATAGTGATGCTAATATTGCAAGTATGATTGTAAAGGGATATAAACAAGGGGTAAAGCAGCTTGAAAAAGAAATAGATAAAAATAGAGATAAAACTAATATAGAGGTTTTATCTCTAGTTAAAGCCTATTTATCTTTTCTTGAAAATGAAATAAATACTTATATAAAATATATCTTATAGTATTGCAATCAAAAAAAAAAATATGTATAATGACTTCAGTTCAGTTGAATAATTTCAAGTTAATTATCCAAACTAACTTGAGGTGAGAATGATGAATGACGATTTGTTGAAACTAATCGAATTGTATCAAAGTATTGGATTAACTGATGAATTAATTGAACAAATGTTAATAAAACACGTTCATTAAAAGAAAATAAAAGCTCTTATTTAGAACCACTAGATTTGGGATCGATGATGTGGTGGCAACCCTAATTCAAGAAGGTGCCTTTACCCAGGCGAGTTATACTCGGACAATAAGAGGAAAAACTTTAGTACATAAAGCTTTCCTCTTGAAAGCTTTTTTTAATGGAAGAATATAAGGGGGAAAGTATTTATGCAAGAAAAGATTTTATTTACTTCAGAATCAGTATCAATAGGTCATCCTGATAAAATATGTGATCAAATTTCAGATGCCATTTTAGATGCTTGTTTATTACAAGATGAAGATTCAAGAGTAGCATGCGAATGTTTTATTACAACTGATTTATTAATTATTGGTGGCGAAATTACCACAACTGCTAAGGTAGATTATGAAAAAATTGCAAGAGATAAAATAAAAGAAATTGGGTATACTGATGCAAGTATTGGAATAAATGGAGATACATGCACTATACAAGTAGTATTAGATACTCAATCAGCAGATATTGCATTAGGTACTGATATGTCAATTGGAGGGGCAGGGGACCAAGGAATTATGTTTGGCTATGCTACTGATGAAACAGAAGGGTATATGCCTTTAGCAATTTCTATTGCCCACCAATTAGTTCGAGTGGCAACTGAAAAAAGACAATCAGGTGAGTTTAAGTTTGCACGTCCTGATATGAAATCACAAGTAACCATTGATTATACTGATGTCTCATCTCCAAAAATTGATACTATACTAATGTCTATACAACATGATCAAGAATATGATCAAGAATTATTTTCTCAATATATTAAAGAAGAGATTATGGATCATGTAGTTTCTAAATATCATCTAAATAAGGATTACAAGGTAATTATTAATCCTACAGGACGTTTCGTAATTGGAGGACCACATGGGGATACAGGCTTAACAGGAAGAAAAATTATTGTAGATACATATGGTGGTTATGCTAGACATGGTGGGGGAGCATTTTCTGGTAAAGATCCCTCTAAGGTAGATAGAAGTGCTGCCTACATGGCTCGTTACATCGCAAAAAATATTGTGGGAGCTAAATTAGCAAAAAAAGTAGAAATTCAATTATCTTATGCTATAGGGTTAAAAGAACCGACTTCTATATTTATAGATACATTTGGTACAGAAACAGTGGATAAAGATATTATATTAAAGGCAATTAAAGAAAATTTTGATCTTACTCCAAATGGCATTATTGAAACATTACAGCTTAAACAGCCTCTTTATTCTAAAACAGCGGCTTATGGACATTTTGGACGTGGAGATATAAATTTACCTTGGGAAAAATTAGATAAAATAGAGGTATTAAAAAAATATAAATAAGAATGTATAAATAATATTGAGAATAATATTTAACAGATAGAATTAATTTTAATGATAATTTCTGGCTTGAAATGGAAATGCAAAACGTATATTTAAGATTCAAATAAAAATTATCCTTATTTTTAATGAAAATTATCAAAATATGGTATATAATAAAAGTAGAAAAGGAGGAGTTATTTATGAAAGTAATTGTTAGAGGGAAAAATACAGAGATTACAGAAGCGATAGAAAACAAGATTATTAAACAATTAGGAAAGTTAGAAAAATATTTTATCATTGGAGATGAAGTAGAAGCAAAGGTATTAGTAAAATTATATCGTGATACACAAAAAATAGAAGTAACTATTCCTACAGATTATGTTATTTTAAGAGCTGAAGAATCTGATAAAGATTTATACAATGCAATTGATAAAGTTGTAGAAAAAATTGAGGGTCAAATTAGAAAACAAAAAACTAAATTAAGTCGTAGACATGCTAGTAAACCATTTAATATGGATTATATCGATGATATAGAGGAAGAAGAAGATAAGGTTGTAAAAACTAAAACTATTCATCCAAAACCAATGGATTTAGAAGAAGCAGTGATGCAAATGGAACTATTAGGACATAATTTTTATGTATACGAAGATCAAGAAACTGGAAATATAAGTGTAGTATATAAGCGTCATGACGGTGATTATGGATTAATTGAAACTAAGTAAAAAGATTGCCTTTACTAGATAAAACTAGTAAAGGTTTTTATTATTGTTTTGTGTTTGAAATATTGAAATAAAAAAATGAATTGATTTAAAATATTGCAGTATTAAAAAACTAATATAGTATTTTTAATACATATAGAATAAATGTTTCTACATTAAAAG
>JAHHSU010000031.1 GCA_020025035.1 Thomasclavelia sp.
CAGTATAGAGAGTATAATCTAATATAGGGAATTTTGTAGAAAATTAGGTATAAAGTGGGTGACATAAATGATTACAGTAAAAAACAAAATTCAAATAATGGAATATAGTGGTCATATACGAAATTGGAAAGACTTATGTAGTGATTTGCAAATAAGTAAGTTATTACCTAGAGATAAAAGAGAACAGGAGATTTTGGTTGAAGCATATCAAAAATGGGGAACAGACATGGCCAATCATCTTCATGGTTCGTTTTCATTTGCTCTATGGGACGATAAAAAAGAGGAGCTATTTTGTTTAAGAGATCAGTTTGGTACAAAACCTTTTTATTATTATTTAACAGAAGATAAAAAACTTTTGTATAGCTCAAGTATTCGAAATATCATTAAGCAACCAGGTTTTGTTAAAGAATTAAATGAAGAAATGTTACAAATATACTTAACTTTAACTTATGTTGGTGGAGAAAATACCTTTTTTAAAGGTATAAAAAAATTACTGCCAGGTAGGTATCTCATTTTTAAAAATGGCGAAGTGAACATAGGACAATATTATCAATTAAAATTCAATCCAGATAATACTAAAACACTAGAGCAATGGGCCGATGAAATACATAGTACATTAGGAAAAATTATGAAAGAAGTAAAAGATGAAAATGAATATGCAGAATCATTTTTATCTGGTGGAGTAGATTCAGCATATATTTTAGCAATGTCTGATATAAAAAATACTGCATCATGTGGGTATGAAGAAAAAGCATTTGATGAATCTTTTCTTGCAAAAGAAACAGCAACTGTGTTAGGTAGAAATTGTAACAGGTGTATTATTAAACCAGAAGATTACTTTAATAGTGTTTCATACGTTATGTATAATATGGAACAACCTTTAGCTGATGCTTCAGCAATTACATTTGCGCTTGGATGTATCGAAGCAGCAAAGCATACTAAAATATGTTATTCAGGAGAAGGTAGTGATGAATTTTTTGGTGGATATAATATGTATCAAAATGCAAATAAATATGGAGACAATTTAAAAAATTTTTATGTAGGAAATACTAATATAATGAAGGAAGAAGAAAAACAAAAAATCCTAAAAAATTATAATCCACATATACTTCCTATTAATATTGCTAGTGACATTTATAAGGAGGTTGATGGACTTGATCCATTAAGTATAATGACAGATGTGGATATTCAATTATGGATGGAAGGAGATATCTATTTGAATGTAGATAAGATGAGTAGTGTAGCAGGATTAGAAATTCGTATGCCATTAACGGATACAAGAATTTTTGATATTGCTTCTAGAATTCCTTCAAAATATAAGGTATCTGATGTACAGAATAAAATTGCATTACGCAATGCTGCAGCAAAAGTACTTCCAGATAATATTGCTTTTAGAAAAAAACAAGGATTTATTGTTCCAATTCGTATTTGGTTAGCTGATAATAGATATAATCAAGATGTAAAGGCTAAATTAAATAGTGATACAGCAAAGAAATTCTTTCATGTAGATGAAATTAATGCAATATTTGAGGATTATATTCAGGGAAATTCTAATAATTGGAGAAAAATTTGGGCAATTTATACATTCCTAGTTTGGTATGAAGAATATTTTGTAAAAAGATAAAATATTAGTTATAAAATAAAAAGACAAATTCATTTGTGATAATTAGAATTTGTATTTTTATATATAGATGCAAGATTACTGATATATTTTTACATTATTGTTAATTAGTAAATCTTTTTGATTGGTAGAAAATTGATAATTTGTTACTATCCCTGTATAGTCACATAAATTATTTACTTTTACTAGATTTTGTTGATTAAATTTTGATTGGTCTGTAACTAAATAAGAACATTTGCATTGCTTAATTGCATTTCTTTTATAAACCATTTTTTCAATAGTAGGAGTTGTGATATCTAGATTTTCATTAATAGATGCAGTTCCAAAAAAACCTATGTCAAAATAAAAATCAGCAAGTAAATTATTTGTATATTCTCCAAATATAGCACCAGTTTCTTTTTGTATCTGTCCTCCGCAAATATATAAATCTATAGGGTATTCTTTTAATAACATTGCAATTTCTAAGTCATTTGTTACAACAAGTAAATTTGGGATATCTTTAATAAGTTTTGCGATTTCATAAGTTGTAGTTCCAGCATCAAGAAAAATAGTATTTCCTGGTAAAACAAGAGATACACATGTTTTTGCAAGTTTAATTTTAGTGTCTTTATTAATGATTTGTTTTGTTGTATATTTAATTTCTTGTTTTGCAATTGCACCACCATGACATCTTTCAATCATTCCTTCTTCTTGTAATTTTATAAGATCTCTTCGTATTGTCATAGAACTAACGTTTAATTCACGTTCTAGTTCATCTACTTGAACACTTCCTCTATCCTTGATTATTTTTTTTATTTTTGAAAGTCTTTCTGCACTTAACATTTTATTCACTCCTTTAAATAAAAACAGTAGGTACTAGATATAGCTTGTAGTAACTACTGCTTTTTTGTTTACATAAAGATACTTAGTATTAATAATTCAATTACTCCAACAGCCCATGCGATAGTAGATGTAACAGACCATACTGCAAGTTGATCTTTTGCCTCACTTACACCAAGTGTACGATTTACTACCCAAAAATAACTGTCATTAAAATATCCAAAGAATAATGATCCTACACAACAAGCTAATGCCCCAAGAACTGGATTTGCACCAGCTGCAATAATGATTGGAGCAGAGATACTAGCTGCTGTAGTCATTGCAACAGTTCCAGAACCTTGAATAAAACGCATTGCTGTTGCAATAATTAAAGGTAAGATAATAATTGGGATAGCAGTTTGAGTTAATCCTTCAGCCATAAAGTTCCCTAACCCTGAATCCTTAATAATTTGTCCTAGTGCACCACCACCACCAGTAACTAACATGATAATACCTGCAGACATCATTCCTTTTTCCATTTCTTTAAGGCATGTTTGTCGATCTAATTTTCTACCAAGTGTAAATATTGCAACTAATAAACCTAAACCGACTGCTACAATAGGTTGTCCTAAGAAAATGAAATATTTCATTATTCCTGTTTTATAACCTAATGAAGAAGCAATGGTATTAATTAAAATTAAGATAATAGGAACGATTAAAGGTAAAAATGATTCAAATGCACCTGGAGTATTTTCCATGTCCATAGAAAATGCTTGTTTGTAATCTGGTTCTTGATAAGGAATTTCTACAATATCTCCTTCATCATTTGGAACACGATAATATTTTTTTGATAAATACAATCTAGAATATGCAATACATGCAATTGTCATTGGTAATGCAAGTAGTAATCCAATTAGAATAAAATTTCCTACATCAATTCCAAATATACCACATACGCCTAATGGTCCAGGAGTTGGTGGGATTAAGGAATGGGTAATGACTAAACCTGCTGCTAATGCAACACCTAGTCCAATTACAGATTTTTTAGTAACTTTAGAAATTGCTTTTGCAATAGGTGCTAATACTACAAATCCTGAATCACAGAAAATAGGAATAGATACTAGAAAACCTGTTAATGCTAGTGCTTCTTCTTCTCTTTTTTTACCAAATAATTTTAAGAATGTATGAGCCATACGTTTTGCAGCACCTGTTATTTCAAACATTTGCCCCATCATAACACCAAATCCAATAATAATTCCAATACTACCAAGTGTTCCCCCAAATCCTGTGGTAATAGAGTTGATAATTCCAAATGTTTTTTGCACTCCGTTTACTTCAATTGTGGTATTTGCTAGAGGCATTCCACCAATAATACCTGTTATAATTGTACATATAATTAACGATAGAAAAGCATGAACTTTTGTTTTTAATACTAGGAAAATTAATACAACAATACCAATAGCAAGTCCTAGAAGCATTTGTTGTCCATTAAGACCATTTACCATAGTATATTCCTCCTTTTTTAATTTCAAATTTTATTTTTTAAAGTTAGGTGCATATTTTGCAGCTAACAATACAGCTTCAATCATACTAACAGCACTTACTATTCCTTTACCTGCTATATCAAATGCAGTTCCATGATCTACTGATGTTCTTAAAATTGGCATTCCATTTGTTATTGCAATTGTTTTTTCAAAATCTAAAGTTTTGGTAGCGATATGTCCTTGATCATGATACAAGGATAGTACACTGTTATATTTACCTTGAGCAGCTTGATGGAATACAGAATCTGCTCCAATAGGCCCAACAACATTGTATCCTTCAGCTTGTAGTTCTTCAATTGCTGGAGTAATTTCGTTTACTTCTTCCCATCCAAATAATCCATGTTCTCCACAATGTGGATTTAAACCAGCAACTGCCATAGTTCCATCTTTTACCCCTAATTTTTCAAGTGCGAGTAGACATCTTTTTACATAATCTTTAATTCTATCTTTTGTAATTTGATCTAACATTTCTCTAAGTGATAAATGTCTTGTTAAGAAAAATACACGCATTCCATTAGTTTCAAACATTGTTAATGGATCTTTTGTGTTTGTTAAGTCTCCAAATATTTCAGTATGTCCAATGTAATGAATATCACCTGCTCGAAGAGATTCTTTGTTAATTGGGGTAGTAGCAACTGCATCAACTTTTTTTTCATTTGCTAATTCTATACTTTTAGCAATATATTCAAATGCAGCCTTTCCACACATTCCACTTACTTTTCCAAATTCAAATTCATCATGATTAACATTATGTAAATCCATTAAATTTAAGATATTTTCACGATAATCCCCTTTATCAGGATGATCAATAACATTAATTTTTAAATTCTTTTTCATAATATTATTTGCGTTTTCAAGTGTTTTTTTATCCCCAATTACAACACATTTAGCAACGTCAAATACTTTCTTTGATGCAATAGTTTCAATTACAATTTCTGGACCAACCCCAGCAGGATCTCCCATAGGTATTGCAATATATGGTTTATTCATTGTTATCTTCCTTTCTTTATTTTATTAAATATATAGTTTTTCTTTTAAGTATGTAATGCAACGGTTTATTGAATCTCTTTCTCCTTGACTTCCTCCCTTAGTAATAATATGAACACCATCAAATTCCCCTTTTAAAAATTGTCCATATGCAGCTAATGGTAATACTTCATCTTTTAAGTTTAACCCTGCAGTATTAAATTTTTTACAGACGGCAACAGTGATATCTCCACCACTTGTATATAAACCTTTAAAAGATGGCTCAGTTTTAAAAATTTGATAGGCAATTGATGCAAATGCACTATTTATTTTTTCTGTTACATCGTCTAACGTACATTGGTATTTTTCCATATAGGGTAAAAAATCAATTCTGTTTTCTGGGTATATTCCATCTCCTGTAATTGTAGAGACCACGTTTTTATCACATTCACTTAATATTTCGTTAATGACACGGTCAATTTCCTTATCTCTTCTATCTTTACTTTCTAGTAATTCTTTAGTGTTTACAAAAACGTTATGCGTTCTTTGGGATAACCAAAGTTCTTCCATTTGTATTTTTGTTTGAGAGTTAACACTTCCAACTACAGCTAGTATTTTATTTTTTTGTGTATTTTGTGAAGGGATAATTAATTTTCTAGATAATGTAGCAGTAAATACACCAGGATCTACTGCAATTACTTTTAATTTGCTAGTGATAACAGCATCTGCTATTAAATCTAAGTCTTCTTGAGTAACACAATCAAATGTTAAAATACGATTTCCTTTATCTACTAAACTATTAATATGATTTGCTAGGTAATGTTTACCATGCATCAAATCTTTCATATAAATAGAAGCTACATTGTATTTACTTTGAGTTTTAATAAGTGTTTCGACTTCAGGGTTTTTAACAGGTGTTTTAGGATCAATGGCAATATTTGTTTTATGTAATGGAATACCATCTACTAACATATATCCACCACTGACTATTCTATTAGCAGATGGAAAACATGGAGCTACAATTGCAACATAATCATGTCCTAGACTATCCAACATTGCATCTATTTCACTTCCTAAATTTCCTCTTAGTGTACTATCAATTCGTTTTCCATATACAATCACATCATCATTTTTAAGTAAATTAGCTATGTGATGTACTCGATTGTATGCAATAGTTGAATCTACACCTCTACTATCTGTTGGATATAAAACACAATCACAATTAGATAGATTTTCAGGTTTGATGAGGTCTGTATTTAAAACAGTATACACTTTGTACTTCATTTTTTTTAGAAGCACACCTGTTGCATTAGCACCAGTCAAATCATCAGCGATAACCACACATTTTGGCATCATTTATTTAACCTCCTTACAAATAAAATGTTTGTTTATGTTTATATATTATAGTTTATGTTTGTTTTTGTCAATAAAAAAATGTAAACTCTTACATATTTTATCTATAATTGATAAATGGAGTTAAAAATCACCTATAAGGATATTGACTATCAAAAAAGAAATAATATAATAAAATCAATTAGTCTATAAAGAGGTTGAATATATGAATCAAAAGAAAACAAAAAAACTTGTAGATGGTGCAATGATTACATCATTATTTGGAGCATTATTTTTTTTAGATATGTATTTAGGTGGGATGATTGGATATTTTTTATATTTTGTATTACCGACATTTATTATTTGGTATAATACAAAATATACTTTAAAAGATACATTGATTGTTGGTGTGTCAACGATTATGGTTACTTTTCTTTTAACATCATCACCCACTAATTTATGTTATGTAGTCGTTGCATTAATGGTTGGAATAGGAGTAAGGCAGTGTATGAATCGTCATGTACATGTTATAACTGTTTATTTTACCGTGTTTGGACTATCAATTTTGTCAAATATAATTGGATGTATTCTAGTATCAAAATTATTAGATATAGATCTTGTTTTACAATTAAAAAGCATATATGAAATGGTTAGTATGTATTTACCATCTTACGTTACTTTTGATGTAGTATTAAAATATAGTCCATTATTATTAGTTTTTATGTCAACAGTTGAATCATATGCAATGATTGTATTAATGGTGTATATTTTACCTAGATTAAAAATAACATTTCCTTATCGATTTAATTATTTATTGATGGTATTGCCTAGATGGATTGGATATATGGGAATATTATTAGTGACAATTCATTTTTTTATACAAGATAAAATTTTACTTAATTATTTGTATATTATGATATCATTTTTAATTATTATGCAAGGACTTAGCCTTGCAATGCTTTATTTTTCGCTCCAAAAAAATTTTATTTTTTATATGATTAGTGTAATTGTTTTGTTTATTTTTCCATTGAATAAACTATATTTTGTAATTGGAATCCTAGATATATTTACTGGTATAAAAAAGAGAATCATGTATAATAGATTTAAGATATAAAGGTGGTGTTTTAATGTCAAGAAAAATTACAAATTTAAAATATTTGATGTATATTGCTTTGATTATTGAATATGTAATATATTTAGTCATTAGTTTTTTTATAAAAAACACAATATTTATAATTTTTGCTTGTTATGTATTTTTAAGAACAATCCTGATGATTAATTTACTTAGTAGACAGTTTGAACAAGAACAAGTAGATATTTCAAAAGTAATTGGAGAAGACATTGCATCTAGTACTATATTTGGTGGCGTAGCAATGATAATGTATGATGAAAATAGAAACATTATATGGGTTAGTGAACTATTTAAAGAATTAGGTATTGATATTGTAGGGAAAAAAGTTACAGAATGGCAACCATCGTTAGATATTTTGTTTGAACAAGAAGATGTTAAAATAATTGAATGTAAAAATCGTAAATTTGAAGTTTTTAATAATTTAAATTCAAGAGTCTTTTATTTAAAAGATGTCACTGAATATCAACAATTACGTACAAAATATCAAAACGAGCAAGTGATGATTGGTTATTTAAGTATTGATAATTATGATGATACAATGGATAGTGTAGATGAACAAAGAGTATCATTAATTCAATCTACAATACGAAATAATATAAGTCATTGGGCTACAGAATATGGAATTGTGATTAGACGATTTAGATCAGATGGATATGTATTATTATTTGATGAAAATACTTATTTTAACTTAGTGGCAAGTAAGTTTAACATATTAAATATTATTAAGGAAGAAGCAGATAAACTTGGTGTAGTTCTTACATTAAGTATGGGAATTGCAAGAAAATTTTCATCGTTAAAAGAAATGGATGAGGTTGCTAATACTGCAATTATGCTTGCGTATTCACGTGGTGGAGATCAAGTAGTGATTAAAACAAATAATGAAAAAATTCGTTTTTTTGGTGGTAATACAGAACCATCTAAAAAGAATAATAAAGTTCGTGCACGTGTAATTGCAAAGTCACTAAATAATTTAATTAAGACAAGTACTAATGTTATTGTAATGGGGCATAAGCAATCTGATTTAGATTCACTTGGTGCATCACTTGGAATATGTGAGATAGTAAAGATGTACGATGTTCCTGTAAAAATTGTGATTGATGATGATTCTATTGAAGAAAAAACAAAAAAAGTTGTAATGGAATTAAAAACAAATGATATATATCAAAATATTATCACCTCTCCCCATAAAATTTTAGACTTTGTAGAATCAAATACATTACTAATTGTCGTAGATAATCACAAATCTTCTTTAGCAATACAACCAAAGTTAATTGATGTAGTCAAAAATATTGTAGTGATGGATCATCATCGTCGAGGGGAAGAATTTATTCAAGCGCCAGTTTTAACTTATTTAGAACCTACAGCATCTTCTACTGTAGAGTTAGTAACAGAATTATTTGATTATCAATTAAATTCAATTCAATTAAGTGAACAAATTGCAACCATTATGTATACTGGTATGTTAGTAGATACAAATTATTTTAAGGCAAGAACAGGTGTAAGGACGTTTCAATCAGCTACTAAATTAAAAGAATATGGAGCTGATATTTCTAAAGCATATGAGTACTTAGAGGATTCTTTTGATAAGGTTCAAGAAAGAATTTCAATTATGCAAAGTGCCTATCAATATCAACCTAATATTTTGATTGCGTACCAAAATAATAATGAATATGTAACTAGAGCACTGCTTGCTAAAGTAGGAAATGAACTACTATCTACAAGTGGAATTGATGCAGTATTTACATTAGGAAGAGTTGATACCAAAACTGTTGCAATATCAGCTAGATCGATAAAAAATATTAATGTACAAGTTATTATGGAATCATTAGGTGGTGGTGGTCATTTTGGTATGGCTGCATGTGAGTGTGTAGATAGTACAATAGAAGAAGCAATTACTCAATTAGAAAATAATATACAAAAATATTTACAAGAAAGAGAGGAATAGTATATGATAGTTATTTTATTAGAAGATGTAAAGAAAATAGGAAAAAAAGGAGATATTGTAAAGGTAGCTGATGGATATGGGCAAAACTATTTAATTAAAAATGGTTTGGCAGAATTGTCTACTCCTAAAGGAAAAGAACGTGTAGCAATTGAAAAAGAAGAAGCAAAATTGCAAGATGCATTAAATAAAAAAGAAGCAGAAAGTTTAAAAGAACGTATCGAAAAGATAATGTTAGAGTTTAAAGTTAAAGTAGGTGTTGGAGGAAAGGTATTTGGAGGAATTTCAACAAAACATATTGTGGAAAAATTAAAAAATGAATATGGTATCCATGTAGATAAAAGAAAATTTTTAGATTCTAAACCAGCACAAAGTTTAGGAGTAACTAAATATCAAGTAGAATTATATAAAGGTGTTATTGCAACCATTAGAGTACATTTATTAGAACAATAAGGAGGATTTTTTATGCCAAATATTTATCCGCATGATGTAGATGCTGAACGTTCTCTTTTAGGTGCAATGTTACTTTCAAAAGATGTCTGTCAGGAAGTTTCTGGACAATTATATAAGGATGATTTTTATTTAGAACAACATCAAATTATTTTTGAAGGAATGTATATACTTCAAGAAAAAGGAGAAGGGGTAGATTATACAACACTAGCTACATATCTAAAAAATATTGGGAAAATTGATAAAGCAGGTGGCGTAGAATATTTAGTTGAACTCGGAGAGTCTGTACCAACTATTGCACATAGTAGGTATTATATGAAAATTGTAGAAGAAAAATCTATATTAAGACGTCTTATTCAACAAGCTACAAAAGTTATTGAACGTGCTAGTGATGAAGTTGAAGATGTAGATGATTTTATTAGTATTATTGAAAAAGAAATGTTAGAAGTAGTAAGAAATAGAAATGTAGGAGAATTTAAATACGTTAACTCTGTGGTAGATAGTGTTACAAAGCAATTACTTCTTATTAATGGTAACGGTGGCGTCATTTCAGGTGTCCCTTGTAAGTTTAGAGAAATTGATCGATTAACCTCAGGATTTCAAAAAGGAGATTTAATTATTCTTGCAGCTAGACCTTCAGTAGGAAAAACAGCATTTGCACTAAATATTGCAACCAATGTAGCTTATAAAAATGAAAGACCTGTTGCTGTTTTTTCTCTTGAAATGCCTGCAGAACAATTAATTAAACGTAGTATTGCAGCAATGGGTGGAATAGATAGTAATGAACTTAGAAATGGGGATATTATATCAAATAATATTAATAAATATCATGCAGCTGCTGATAGAGTAATGCAATGTAATCTTTATATAGATGATACACCAGGAATAAAAATTAATGAAATTATATCAAAATGTAGAAGACTAAAACAAGAACATGGGTTAGAATTAATTGTAATTGATTATTTACAATTAATAGTAGGTAATTCAAAAAATGATAGTCGACAACAAGAAGTGTCTAATATATCTAGACAATTAAAAGGTTTAGCAAGAGAGCTTGAAGTTCCTTTAATTGCATTATCTCAATTATCTCGTTCTGTGGAAAAAAGAGAGGATAAAAGGCCAATGATGTCAGATTTACGTGAGTCTGGTGCAATAGAACAAGATGCAGATATCGTAGCTTTCTTGTATCGAGAAGATTATCAAAATTTAAATAGTGATAGTTCAAGCGATACTGGTATTATTGAAGTAAATATTGCAAAGCATCGTAATGGTGCAACAGCTAGAGTAGAATTAGCGTTTGAAAAAAATTACAGTAGGTTTAGTAATTTAGATAAATCAGGAGAAGCAGATGTTGGAAGAAAAGATATTAGGATTTAGAAATGGAGAAATATATGTATCATCAATATAAAGAAGGTTGGATAGAAGTTATTTGTGGTTGTATGTTTGCAGGAAAAACAGAAGAACTAATTCGTAGAATCAATGTATTAAGTTATGCACATAAAAAAATGGTTATTTTTAAACCAAGGATTGATAATCGATATTCTAATCATCAAATAGTTGCACATTCAGGGTTGAGTATAGATTGTATAGTGATTGATAAATCAATGGAAATCATGGATTATATCAATAAAGAAGATGGGATTGAAATTATTGCAATAGATGAAGTTCAATTTTTAGATGATGATATTGCTAAAGTATGTGATCACTTAGCAAATCAAGGAATGCGTGTAATGGTAGCTGGATTAGATAAAGATTTTAGAGGAGAACCTTTTGGTATTATGAAAGAATTATTAGCAAGAGCAGAATTTGTTACAAAGTTAACAGCAGTATGTTCAAAATGTGGAGCACCTGCAACTAAGACACAGCGATTAATTAATGGAAAACCTGCATCGTTTTATGATCCAATTGTATTAGTTGGAGCAACCGAACATTATGAACCAAGATGCCGTCATTGTCACATTGTAGAAGATAAACCAAAAAATTTTTAAAAGTTCATATTCAATTCACATTCGGGGTATATAATATTTTTTGTCGAAGGACAATAATAATAATGATGTAGGTGACCCTCTCCCAAAATAATCACCTACACTAATCCCCAAGGTACTACAATCATCGTAGTACCTTTCCCCTAAAACAATCATAGACTACATTGAAAATATGTAGTTTTTTTTTTGTGAATATATTATAATATTGAAAGATAATGGAGGGTTTATAATGAATAACATGATAGATCGATTAGAAACAATTAAAAAAAGATATGAAGAAATTAATGAAATATTAATGGATCCTAATATTACAAGTGACATAAAGAAAATGACTGAGATTACTAAGGAACAAGCAAATTTAGAGGTAGTATATCAGTTATATCTTGAATATATTAAAATGGAGGAGGGAATAGAAGAAGCAAAAGAACTTTTAAAAGAATCAGATCCAGACATAGTTGAAATGGCAAAAATGGAACTAGAAGAACTTGAACCAAAGTTTGAACAACTAACTAGTCGTATACAAATTGAATTAATTCCTAAAGATCCAAATGATGATAAAAATGTAATTGTGGAAATAAGAGGTGCAGCAGGAGGAGACGAAGGAAATATTTTTGCAGGCGATTTATATCGTATGTACTCTAAATATGCAGAATCGCAAAATTGGAAGACAGAGATATTAGAAGCAATGGAAGCAGAAGCAGGTGGTTTTTCTAATATATCATTTATGGTAAAAGGTGATGGTGTATATTCAAAATTAAAATTTGAATCTGGATCACATCGTGTACAACGTGTTCCAAAAACAGAAACACAAGGTAGAATTCATACTTCTACAGCAACTGTTTTGGTGATGCCAGAAGTAGAAGATGTAGATATTGAAATTAATCCTAGTGATTTAAGAATTGATACCTATCGTTCTTCAGGAGCAGGGGGACAACATGTTAATACGACTGATTCTGCAGTGCGTATTACTCATATCCCTACTGGAGTAGTAGCTTCAAGTCAAGATGGACGTAGTCAACATGATAATAAAGATAAAGCTATGAAAGCGTTACGTGCAAAAATATTTGAAAAAGTACAACAAGAAAAAGAAGCTGCATTAGGTGCAGAAAGAAAAAATAAAATAGGTAGTGGGGATAGAAGTGAAAAAATTAGAACTTATAATTATCCTCAAAATCGAGTAACAGATCATCGTATTGGATATACTATTCAGCAATTAGATCGTGTAATGGAAGGAAAAATTGACGATATTATTACTGCGTTGATTAATGAAGATCAAAGATTAAAGATGTTAGGAGAAGAAAATGCTAACAGTTAGAGAATTATTAAAAGAAACTGAAGAAAAGATTCAATCATTAAATAAAGATCAAAATGTTGCAAAAGTATTGTTTTACCATCTAGCAAACAAAGAACCACACGAATTATATTTAATGATGGATGAAGAAGTAGATTCAGATTTGTTACAAAGCTTTTATCATGGAATGGAACAGTATTATAATGGTAAACCAATTCAGTATATAAAAGGTGTAGAAAGTTTTTTTGGACGAGATTTTAAAGTAAATCAAGATGTGTTAATTCCTCGATATGAAACAGAGGAATTGGTTGAAAATATTTTATATTGTTTAGACGATTATTTTGAAGATTATTCTACAATTACACTGTGTGATGTAGGAACCGGTAGTGGTGCAATTGCAATTTCGTTAAAATGTGAAGAACCAAAATTAGATGTAATTGCAACAGATATTTCAGATTTAGCTTTAGAAGTTGCAAAAGAAAATGCAAAACTTAATCATGCTGATATCACTTTTTATCAAGGAGATATGATAGAACCATTAATTGAAAATCATGTAAAGGTAGATTTCTTTGTTTCTAATCCTCCATATATACCTAAAGATCAACAAATTGAAAGTGTTGTAAAAGATAATGAACCACACGTTGCATTATTTGGAGGAGAAGATGGACTATATTTTTATCGAAAAATATTTGAAACTGTTTCACCAATTTTAAATGATAGAGCAATTTTAGCATTTGAAATAGGATATGATCAAAAAGATGATATTATTAGTCATGTTACCTATTATTTTAAGGATTATCCTTATGAAATAAAAAAAGATATTAATGGAAAAGATAGAATGTTGTTTATATATAAAAATATCAAATAAATTAATTTGATATTTTTTCATTAAAAGAAAGAGGTGGATAATGATAAAACCAATTTATACAAAGAGGTTAGTTATACGTGAATTAGAGTATAAAGATATTGAGTCATTATATAGTTATCGCTGCCTAGATTGTGTAAAAAAATATCAGTCATGGGAATTCTATACAAGAAAAATGGCAACTAATTTAGTAACACGATTAAAAAAACAAGATTTTAATATGGAATATGGGTCAGTTAATTTAGGGGTAGAATATCAATCTAGGTTAATAGGAGATTTGTATGTATCTATAGATATTCAAGATTCTAAATGTGTTATGATAGGATATACGTTTCATCCAATGTATTGGAAACAAGGATTTGCAACTGAAGCAGTTAATGCATTCTTACAATATATTTTTAATTATTATCATAAAGAAAAAGTTGTTGCATATGTTAAAAAAGAAAATGAAGCTTCTATTCGTTTATTAAGAAGATTAGGATTTACATTAATTAGATATGATTTGAAATATGATGATT